>NZ_JBHWJT010000022.1:164153-188646 GCF_042731325.1 Streptomyces sp. NPDC059866
GCGGGCACGGGGGCCCGCTGCCCCCCCGCGGGGGCCGGGCGGGCGGCGGCGGGGGCCGCCCGCCCACCGCCGGCCTCAGCGTTCTCTCGGGCAAAGGCCCGATGAGGATCAGCAGCAACTGGGCGAGGAATGCCAGCCAGGGCATCTTCGCGTTGGACGGAGGGGTTGACATGGCTTACTACATTGCACGTGCGGCGGATCGGAAGTTCTTCGACGTCGACGGCGTGCCGGGTCTTCGGCAGGCGCTCCTGGTCGGGCATGAGCAGGGTGCTTCGCACCTGGAGGTGAGCCTGTACGAGCTGGCTCCCGGGGCGACGACGGGCTGGACCCGCTGCCCGTTCGAGGAGTCGTGGTTCATCACGGGCGGAACCGGCGAAGCCGCCTTTGCCGGGCTGCGCTACGAACTCGGCTCCGGCGACTACGGTGTGGCGCCTGTCGGCGTCGCCCATGTGCTGACCGCCGGTGACGAGGGACTTACGTGGCTCGGAGTACGCGCACCGAAGCCGCCGACGTTCGACGGAGCCCGTAGCAGCATCGCCGCCAAGCCCACTCCGGGTGAGAACCTCGGTCGCCCGTCGGAGACGGATCCCCGGCATCGCTTCGTCGGGCACTTCGAGGACTCGGACATGGCCCCGTACGCGCAGCTGTCGATGCCCGGCTACCACGGTCCCAACGTCAAGAACATCAGCCTCAGGATGATGGTCGACCAGCTCCTGGGAGCACAGCATCACACCGTCTTCGTGTGCGAGATCGCGCCGAAGTCCGGTCCGGGCCAGGCGGCCAAGGTCCACTACCACCCGTTCGAGGAGATCTATTACTTCACCTCCGGCGGAATGCGAGGGACCCTCGACGGCAACGACGAGGTCGTCGAGACAGGCGACCTGGTGTGGGCGGGCACCAACGGCACACATGGGTTCGTCAACGAACGTGACGAACCGGCCCGTTGGATCGAAGTTCAGTCGCCGATTCCTCCCACGTCGGACGGGTTCTTCTTCCCGGACGACTGGCGTAAGCTCCCGGAAGAGCACTGAGGATCACGGAGGCGCGACGATCGATGGGTGACTCCGCTCCCGATCGGCCAAGCGGCTCAAAGGCGCCGGGTCGACAGCATCGCGCAATCATCAGGCGAAAACTGGCCATGCCGGAGCCGGCGAAGGACATCGTCGTTCGCGAAAGGCTCAGTCAACGGCTGAGAGAGTTGCTCGACCGTCACACCGTGGTGAACGTCTTCGCGACGGCCGGAGCCGGCAAGACCACGGCAGTGGCTCTGGCCGTCCGCGACCTCGACAGGCCCGTTGCCTGGCTGTCACTCGACGGTACGGAGCAGGCGGCGGGCCGCCTGCTCGTGTACCTCGAGGCGGCCGTCGAAGGCGCCGTCCCCTGCGCAGCCGATGTAGCGTCCGACGCCCTGAGCAGCAGTATCCACATCGGCGAGGCAGCCGGACTGCTGGCGGAAACCCTTCAGGGGAGTCGGCTCATTCTCGTGTGCGACAACGTGGAACGAATCGCTCCCGACGAGACCTGCATCGCCGTGCTGTCGTTTTTCGCCCGCTACCTGCCGCCCGGCGTCAACCTCGTACTGATCTCGCGCGTCGACGTCAGTCTGGACACGGGCTCGACGAGCGAGCGCGACCGGGTGGGTGAGCTGGTCGAGAGCGATCTCTCTTTCGACGCCCAGGAAGCCGCCGCAGCCCTGCGAACCGTCGGCCGCGTCGATGTGAGTCCGGTTCAGGCGGTTGCGGCGACGGGGGGCTGGGTCACGGGCGTCCTGTTCGAGGGCTGGTGCCATACAAGCTCTCCCACGATGGATCCCGACCTGCTGCGGTCCTATGTCGCAGCGAACGTCTTCAACTCGCTTTCCCTGACGGAGAGAACGTTCCTCCTGCACACCAGTCTGCTGGAAGAGGTGTCGGTGGGCGGCGCCCGGGCCCTGGGCCAGGAGAACGCGGCGCAGGTCATGGCGGACCTCCGCGCCCGGCACCTCCCCGTGACGTGGTCCTCGGACGGTTCGCGTATGGCGCCGCACCCGGTGTTCCGCGACTTCCTGCTCGAGGCTCTGGGCCGGGAGGACGCCAAGACGATCGGCGCCGTGCGTCGCAGGCACGCCGAGCTCCTGATCGCGCGCGGCGAGCACGAGGAAGCCATCGACGAGTTGCTCCTGCTCGGGGACCTGGAGGCGGCCGGGCGGCTGGCTGCCGTAGCCCTCCCCAGCCTTGTCGCCCGGATGGACTTCGCGCCGGCGGCACGCTGGCTCGATGCACTGGGGGCGTTGGCCGGGACTCCGCCCCCGGAGATCGGATCGGTCATCCTGCGCGTCGCGTTCGCACTCGAGCAATGTGACCGCGGAGTGGAACTCGTCGATCGCCATGGATATGACTGGCTTCCCAAGCCGGAGACCCCCGACTTCGAGGAGGCCCACGTCCTGGCCTGTTGGTGCCTTTGGCACCATGGGCGCATCGAGGAGGCGCGATCCATCGCCGATCAGCTGCCCCCGGGCCGGAACCGGCACATCGCGTTCACGCTGATCGCACTGGCCACCGGCGAGGAGCCGCCGCCCTTCCCCGAGTACTCGACCACGCCGTCCGGCCCGCTCGACGGTCTGCTGATGCGGCTCGCCTTCCTGCGCGGTCGCCTTGAGGGACTCGACGACCCGGGATCGTTCGATCCGTGGCGCACGATACTCGGCGGCCCTTGGGCCGTCGCCGCACTGCGCGCCACCGGGCGACTCGACGCCGCGATGGCGATGTTCGAGCCTCGCCGTGGTTCATCGCAGCCGGTCTGGCTGCATGCCGTCGACGCCGTCGATCTCATGCTCGACCTCGGCCGGGGAGACGAGGCCTGCGCCTCCATCCAGCGAGGCAGAGAGCTCATCTCGGCAACCGGCTCGCAGGTGTACAAGAACATGAGCCTGCTCGTCGAGGCCAAGCTGTGGCTGCGCCTCGAGGGTGACACACAACGTGCCGACGGCGTGCTGGCGGAGGCGGCCGCCAACGGATCCTCGGCATACACCCTCACACGGGAGACGTGGCAGATGTGGTCGGGTCTGTCGATGCTTCTGCAGAACAGGGATGCCGAGGCGCACGACTACCTCGCGGAATGCCTCCGCAGCATGCAGAAGGGAGACCGCCATCTCGATCTCCCGACGGCCGCCGTGTACCTGGCCGAGGCGCAGTGGCGCCTCGGACTCGAGGACGAGTCCGACGCCACGGCCGACCTCGCGATGGTCTCCGCCTCGACACATGGAACACAGCACCTGCTGCTGACGGCCCTTGCCGACGTGCCGTCGGTTGCGGCGAGAGCTGCGGACACCAAGTCCAGTCGTATGTCGCCCTGGCACGAGATCCTCGCCGTCCTCTCCGGCCAGCATCCCGTGCGCGTGCACGTGAGTACGCCCCGACTCGTCCTCGAGGAGTTCGGCGAGCCGGCCCTCATGGTCGACGGAAACCTGACCCAGCCTCGGCTGACGAAGAGTGTCGAGCTCCTCAGCTATTTGCTCTGGACACCCGACCGCAGGGCTACACGCGAAGAGCTTCTCGGGGCGCTCTTCGGTGGCCGCAACGATGCTGCCGGCCGCAGCTATCTGCGGCAGGCGCTCTACCGGCTTCGCGAGGTACTGCCCGACGGCCTGGGCCCGGCGCAGGACGGTGACGTCTTTCAACTGGTCGGCCCCGCGTTGGCCATGGGTTCGGCGCAACAGGCGGTCGACCTCGTAGCCCAGGCTGGAAGACAGGACGGAGAGATCCGTCTCCAGACGCTGTCGCGCGCCCTCAGCAGCGCTGAGAGGGGGCCCTACCTTGCGACGGTTTCAGGTGAGTGGGTCGCCGAGCGCCGCGTCGTTCTGTCCGAGACCTTCTTGGCGGCCCGAGTCGACGCAGCCAGGCTCGCCTATCGAATGAACCGATACCGCGAGGCGAAGGAACTGGTCGACCGCGTGCTCCGCGAAGATCCGTACCGCGAGCAGGCATGGCAGCTCGCCATCAGACTGGCGCATGCCAGCGGCAGCGATGATGCCGTGCTGGCGCTCTACCAGCGGTACGTCGCGCGGATGCGGGACCTTGGCGTGCCGCCGTCCGACGAGGTCCGCCGGCTCGTCATGCAGTTGCGCCGATAGGCCTGACCGATTTCGCGTCGGTAAACACGTCGTCAGTCACACTCAGGGCACCTGATGACAGGAACGCTCAAGCCATCTCGTTACAGGCAACGGAGGGCATCATGGGTGCATCGACCGCGCAGGAAATGAGTGCTATTTATCGCGGAGCAATGGCGCGGTTCACGACCGGCGTCACGATCGTGACCACCAGGACTCCGAACGGACCGGCAGGGATGACGGCCAGCGCTGTGGCGTCCGTTTCACTGGATCCGCTCATGCTGCTGGTGTGCGTCGGAAACACGCTTGCCACCAGGGACGCGATCTCCGGCTCCGGAGTCTTCGCCGTCAGCGTCCTTTCCCGGGGCCAGGAACGGCACGCGCTTCAGTTCGCGAGCCGGTGTGACGACAAGTTCGCCGGCGTCGGGCTGCGAACCGACCACGCTCTCCCCGTGGTTGACGGCTCAGTCGCTCACTTCGCCTGCAACGTGAAGGAAGAGATCGCCGGGGGAGACCACACGATATTCATCGGCGAGGTGGTCAGCTGCGGCTACTCCGCAGACTCGGACCCCCTTGTGTACTTCGGTGGGAAGTTCGGCAGCCTCTGCGATCTCAATTCCCATGCGCAGCTAGCGTTCGACTGGCAGCTCGCTGCGTCGATGTAGCGGGAGGCCGCCGAGGCGCCCGGGCCGGGCCATGCGCATCACCTCGCATCGTGGCCCGGGTGCGATCAACAACCCTGTGCGCATGTCGCGCACCTCATACCCAGGAGATGAACGTGGACGTATCCGTGCTGGGTCTCGGTCAGATGGGATCCGCCATTGCCGAACGACTCATCAGCGCGGGCCACAAGGTCAGCGTCTGGAATCGGTCGAAGGGCAAGGCGGACGGCTTGGTTGCCAGGGGCGCGTTCGAGCTGGACGCGCCCTCCGAGGGGTGGGCCCGGTCGGATGTCTGTATCACGATGGTCGCCGACTCCCACGCCTTTGCCGATGTCGCGCTCGCACCCCACGGCGGGCTCGTGCACGCCGCAGCCGGCAGGGGGAAGACGCTCATCGACATGAGCACCGTCTCGGCCGAGGTCTCCGGTCACGTGGCCGCCGCGGCCGCCGTCGGCGGCGTACGGTACCTGCGCGCTCCGGTGAGCGGAAACCCGGGTGTCGTACGTGCCGGGAACCTCACGATCCTCGCTTCGGGCGAGGAGGCCGTCTTCACGTCCGTCGAAGGTCTCCTTCGCGACATCGGTCCCCATGTGTTCAACGTCGGCGAGGGGGACGCTGCCCGCATCATCAAGCTGGCTCTCAACCTCATGGTCGCCGGGACGGCCGAGCTTCTCGCCGAGTGCGTCGCCTTGGCCGAGGCTCACGACGTACGACGGGACAAGCTTCTGGAGGTCGTCGGAGCCTCGGCGGTGGCGTCGCCGTTGGTCAAGTACAAGATCGGGCCTCTCCTGGCGGACGACTACACATCGACGTTCAGCTCGCGGCTCATGCGCAAGGACTTGGACCTGGCCCTTGAGTCGGCGGCAGCCGGCGGGGTTCCGCTGCCCGTCACCGGCGTCGTGCAGCAGCTGCTTCAGGCGTGCATATCGACCGGCTTGGGTGAGCTGGACTTCATGGCCCTGCTCATCCGGCTGCAGCGTGAGGCCGGTCAGACGTCTGCCTGACCGGCGTCACTGACGACTTTGGTGACGATCCACCGCCCAGCAGTTTCTTCGTCTGCTGGTGGTACACCATGCATGGCGTCGTGACCAGGGAAAACGAAGGTCGGGCTCGCTATGGGTGGGGTGTTGGCCCGTCTATGGTCCGGATCTTGGTCTTGATCGAGTTGATGGGCGGAACCCTGAGAGAGGTTCTGCACCCCGGGGCTCAGGGATGAGCGAGGGCCGCTCGCGGTTGTAGCGAGCCCGAATGGCGGCGTGGCGGTCGCCTTGGGGTGATACGAGGGATCGCAATCGCCGTTCTTGGGCGTACGGACTTGCGAGTGCCGTCGGCGCCTGTGGCGCCGACCGCCGATCACACTTGCCCGGTGCCCGGCAAGGGCGCCGCAGGCACCGGCGGTGCGTGCACGTCCCGCAGGAGTCTGGGTGGGTCAGAGAGCGACGGTGCGGCGTCGTGCCCGGGTAAGGGCGACGTACAGGGAACGATGCTCCTCGTCTTCGAGGACGAGGCCGTTGTACAGCGCTGCCGCATCGTTCTCTTCCAGCCTGACACCCACGGTGCCCCGCTCTTTGCCCTTGGCCTGGTGACAAGTCAGGCCGGGGACCAGTTGGTCGCGCGCGACCTGGGATCTCGCTCGGAGGTTCTGCAAGCCGGTGAGTGGGGTTCGCGCATGCTTATTCGAAGGTTCGACAGGCAGTTCCGTGATCAGTATGTCGACGAAGTCGTCCCAAATGCTCCGCACACTATTTGTGCCGGCCAGTGATTCCACGGTGGATTCGAGGTGCGGACGCAGCCGGGCCAGAGCTTCGCGGTCTGCGATGCCCAAGGTGATCAGAGCGTCGCTGAGGAAGACGGCCTGCATGCCGAGCGCGCTCTCGGTGATTTCGTTGAGGAGCAGTGTGCAGGCGGCTTCCTGGAACTGTCCTGTCAGCGGCTTGATGGCGAGGGGCAGGACGTGGGCGTGTGTGTTCCAGAGCGTCTTCCACTGGCGAGCGAGGACTACGTCGGCATCTTGAACGCTGCCCATGGGAAGAATCGCCCTTTCGCCGCGACGCAACCGCTGTGCGAGCGATTGCTGGGCGCTGGTGGACCATCGGAACGAGCTGTGGAGGTTCCTTTGAGTGAAGCCGTGTCGCGTGACGAGCTGTGACACCTGTTTGGGGCGTGCACCGCGGAAGCCGTAGAGGGCCTGCCACGGGTCCCCGACCAGGGTGATGTCGAGGTTGCCGTCAACGGCGAGGCGGATGAGCTCAAGGTCCAAATCATTCGCGTCGTAGATCTCGTCGATGATCAGCGACCTGATGGTGGTGGACAGGAAAGAGGCAATGGAGCCTCTCACCTGCGCATGGTGGAGAGCGAGTTGTAGTACCTCGCGCACGTTGTCGTGGGTGCACTGACCCTGGCGCACGGCTGTGGTGAAATCGCCCAGCGTAACGTGACCGCCGGGTCTTGACTCTCGTACGGAAGCTGTGATGATGCGCCTGCCGTCCAGGGTGAGAACGGGCTTCTGTTTCGTGGATGCGGTGGGCAGGCGGCTTCGCCACGTGTCCAGAACTTCCAACTCTCGGTGGTCTCCGGGCCAATGGAGTATGCCGGTCTGTAGAAGGTGCGCGAGTACGTCGTACAGGACCGTGTCGAGGGTGGTGACACGATGTGGCCACTGCGCCGGGAGCTGGCCGGGGCCCTGCGCACGGGACGGGCCCGGCGCAAGCCGCACCGCCAGGCCGCTGCCCGGCAGCCGCGCTTCGCCCACCCGATGGTCATGATCAGCGAACGGCCCGCCGAAGCAGACGACCGCGCCGTTCCCGGCCACTGGGAAGGCGACCTGATCATCGGCAAGGACGGCGCCTCCGCCATCGGCACCCTGGTGGAGCGGGCCACCCGCTACGTCCTGCTCGTCCACCTGCCAGGCGGACGTGGCGCCGAAGACGTCAGCACGGCCCTGCAGACGACCATCCGGACCCTGCCACGGCACCTGACCAAGTCCCTGACCTGGGATCAGGGCTCCGAGATGGCCGCACACCACGCTTTCACCGTCGCCACCGACATCCCGGTCTACTTCTGCGACCCGGCCAGCCCATGGCAGCGCGGCTCGAACGAAAACACCAACGGCCTGCTACGGCAGTACTTCCCCAAGGGCACCGACCTCTCCGTCCACGGACTCGACCAGCTGGCCGCCGTCGCCGCCGAACTCAACAGCCGCCCACGCAAAACGCTCGACTGGGAAACCCCAGCCGAGCGCCTGCATAAACTGCTCGCGGCCTGATCAATCGACCACGTGTTGCAACGACCCCTGGAAACCACCGCCAGTGAGGGGTCGTGTGGTCTGCGCGGTAACGGCATGAGGCACATGTTGCGGGACCGTACGTCATCACGGGCCGTTTCCCTCCGCGTGGCGTCGGGTCAGCGCCGACAGCGCGTGGCCTTGGCCGTCGGGGGACGGCGGGTGGGCCTGGACAGAGCGGCCGGCTGTTCGGTGACCAGGGCCTCGAAGAGGCTTTGGGCTTCGACCATGGCCTCCCGTATTTCCTCGGTGCTGCTCTGACCGCGGGCCGCCGCGTGCATGCTGCGGTAGCCCTGGACGTAGTGGGCGTGGCGGACGGAGAGGGCGGCGATCTGGTCCTCGAACTGCTCGCCGTCGGGGAAGCCGCGGCCTCTTGCCAGGCGCGCCAGCAGCGCGTCTGCCTCGGTGACGGCCTGCTGCGGTGATGCGACGAACTGCTCCTGGATGATGGCCCATTGCGTCACGTAGCGCTCTCGGACCGCGGGCGACAGCGGCTGTTCCGTCAGGGAGCCGTGCCGCTTGAGGCGCTCGCCGAGTTCCTGAACGACCCCTCGGCGGGGGCTTCGGCCGGGCTCGGCCGGCGGCGCCGGCAGGATGTGATCCTCCCACCAGGACAGGGCCATCACGGTGGCTAGCAGGACGAAGGGAGTTGAAGCGGGAAGGATCAGCGCGTACATGTGTACCGCCTGGTCTGGGATGCGTGCGACACGGCGGGCAGCAGATCGGTACCTGTCCGGGGCGCATCGGGGTGCGACCGGGATCGCGTGACGATGGGCGCGTACGGGAACGGCCTCGCTCGTGACGTGGCGGGTTCCGGCACCGATGCGCAGGGTGCGCCCTCTGGGAAGCGTGCCGGCGGTGCGACGCTGCCGGGGGCAGGGGCGGCATGTCGCACGCTAGCCCTCGCCGCAGTTCCCCGACAGGTGCCAAGCAGCCATTCATGCCGCACAGGACGCGCTGACGTCGCACGGTATCCGCAACCGTTGGGCAGGACTACGCTGTGGGGTGAGGCCCCAGTCCCCGGTATCGATGCTGTGTCCCGCTCCCGGGGAGGCCCACCGTGTTCGTGCTGCTCCTCATCCTCATCGTGGTCTTGTTCGGCCTCGGCTTCATCAGCCCCATCTGGTGGGTGGCTGCGGCCGTGTTGGTCTTCGGCGCCACCCGGCACGGCCGCGAACGCGGGGGAGGCTGGATCCGTGGCGACGGTTCCGATCTCGGGAACTATCGGGACTACCAGGCGCGCCGGGATCGTCAGGACCGCTGGGACCGCCGCTACAGCCGTCAGCACCGGGCGCGTTGGCGGCGCGAGGACCGTCGGGACCGCGAACACCGCAAGTGATCCGTGGAGTGGCCTGGGAGCCGTAGGTTCCGGGGACGGCTTCAGCCCGGCCGGACGCGTTCTGATCGTTGAGAGGTGTATGCCGTGCAGCGCACAAGCGTGATCCAAGAGGAGTGGGATCTGCGGGCCGAGGCCACGTGGGGGAACGCACCTGTGGGACGGGATGTCGCCGCACTGCGCGCAGAGAACGACCAGCTGCGGCAGGCGCCGGCCGGCCGTGCGGTCATCGACCTGGCCCACGACATGCTGGGCAGTGTGACGCCGAACTTCCGGAGGCGGCCGCGGACCTGGTCGCCGCCGGGGAGGGCAAGCCGCTCCCGGAGCGGATGCAGCGTGCGCGGCGTCGTGCGCTGCGGCGATTTCACGTGGAGAACCAGGGGTGCGACCCACAACCGCCAGGCGGGTCGTCCAAGTAGGGAGAGGTCATGATTCACGCAGCCGACGTCCGAGAATGGCGCAACCGCGATGTCGTCGACACCGAGTCGCACAAGATCGGTGTCCTGGAGGCGGTCTATGTGGACACCACCACCGATGAGCCGGCCATGGCCACGGTACGGACCGGACTGCCCACCCGGCACCGTCTGGTCTTCGTCCCTCTCGAGGACGCGATCGTCGGGCCGGGCTATCTCAGGGTGGGCTATGTCAGAACGCTGGTGAAGCAGGCCCCTTCGATCGGCACCGACGACGTGCTGCCCGCCGAGCAGGAGGAAGCGGTCTTCAAGCACTACGGAGACTGCCCTACAAGCCTGGTGCGGCCGGCGAACGGCAACTGGCGCGCCGCTGACGACCTGTGGACGGGATGACTGCCCTGTGAGGTACGGACCATGCACCAGGTGACCCCGCCCCGTGAGGAACAGCGGCTGTTGACGGCTGTGCCTTCGGCGGGGGATGCGGCTCTGCTGGCCGAGGTCGTCGAACTACGCGCCAGGAACGAGCAGTTGGGCCGGGCGCTGGCGAGCCGTGCGGCGATCGACCAGGCACGCGGCATGGTGATGGCCCTGGCCCCGTGTTCCAGCGACAGGGCCTGGGACTTGCTGGTGGACGTGTCGCAGCACTGCAACACCAAGCTCCGGGACGTGGCCGCCGCCCTGGTCGCCACGACGACGGACGAGGCGCTCCCGGAACCGATACAACGGGAGCTGCGCCGAGCACTGAGGCGCCTCCACGAGGCGGACCCGAGATGACGGCGCAGGGCGGCCGGCGGAGGGCACCGGGAGCGGCGAACTCAACTCTCCGGTGCCTTCGTCCAGGACGGCCGTCGGACGCCTGTGGTGTGTAGCCCGCCCCGTGGATCTCAAACACCGGTCGTGCGGTTCTTTGTCCGTTCCTGACGCCCTGTTTGAAAGCGGGCTGCCCGGGAACTCGTCCGATGTGCTTCAGACCGGAGGCACGCCCGTGGGAGCAGCTGTCGCTGCTCCCCAGTGCGCTGCGGTCCGACGGCTCCCACGGTGAGCGACGCCACCGATGAGGAGACCCGCGCCCATGCCGGATGCACGTACCCAGAGGTCACGAGGCGCATCCCCCTACGACGATGCCCCGGACACCGATGCCGCGTTCCGCCGTATCGCCGCCCTACCGGACGGCCCGGAGAGGACCGCCCTGCGGCAGGAGGTGGTGTGCGCCTGGGCGCCGATGGCCGTACGGCTCGCCCGGCGCTTCCGTCATCGCGGCGAGTCTTTCGAAGACCTCGAGCAGGTCGCCCAACTCGGCCTGATCAAGGCGGTGACTCGTTTCGACCCGAGCCTTGGCAACGCCTTCCCGAGCTTTGCCGTACCGACGATCCTGGGCGAAGTGAAACGACACTTCCGTGACCACCTCTGGGGTGTGCACGTACCGTGACGCGTACAGGAGTTGAGTACCCAGGTCCGCTCCGCCGGCCGTGAGTGCGCTTCGCTCTACGGCCGCGAACCCTCCGTCCACGACATCGCCGCGCACACCGGCCTCACCGAGGCGGAGGTGCGGCTGGGCCAAGAGGCGATGCGGAGCTTCACCCCCCTGTCCCTGGACGCCGTACCCGGCCGCTCCGAGCACAGCCACCCACTGACCGACACGCTCGGTGGCACGCAGCCCGGCTTCGACATGATCGTCAACCGTGAAGCGCTCCGCCCGCTGCTGAGGGCCCTGCCAGAACGCGAACGACAGATCCTCTACATGCGGTTCTTCTGCGAGATGACGCAGAACCGCATCGCCCTGCAGCTCGGTCTCTCGCAGATGCACGTCTCCCGGCTGATCATCCGCACCTGTGCGCGCCTGCGCGACCAAGTGATGGCCGAGGCCCACGATCGCAGGAGGGCAGTGTGACGACGCTCGGGGGCACGGGCGGCGCCGGAGCGGACCCCGGCAAGGGCGTGGGTCAGGACCCCAGACCGGCGAGGGGTTCCGAGCCGTCGATGAGGGCGCGGGCCACATCGGCCAGGCGCCGGTTGTGGGAGCGGGCGTAACCGCGCAGTGCGGTGAACGCCTGCTCCATGTCGATGCCCTGGCGTTCGGCGAGTTTCCCCTTGGCCTGTTCGATCAGTACCCGGCTGTTCAGCGCCGTCTGCAGTTGTTCGTTGAGCACCGTGCTGCGCTGAGCGGTGCGTTGTTGCAGCAGGCTGATGGTGGCGACGTCGGCCAGGGCCTGGGCGACGGGTGCGGCGGCCGGGTCGAAGGGTCCGGGGGTGATGCGGAAGAGGTTCAGGGCGCCGACGACCTCGTCCCGCAAACGCATCGGCAGGGCCTGGACCGCCCCGAACCCGCTGCGCTGGGCCGCCACCGCGAAGCGCGGCCAGCGGGCGGCCACCGTACCGAGGTCGGGGACGATCACCGGTACGCCGGTGCGGAAGCACTCGAGGCAGGGGCCCTCGTCGTTCTGCAGCTGGAAGAGCTCCAGCAGGCGCACCTGTTCGTCGGAGGCGGCCATGACGCGAAGTTTGCCGTCCCGGTCGGCGAGCAGTACCCCGGCGGCGCTTACGTCGAGCATGCCGACGCAGCGGTCGGTCAGCAGGCGCAGGAAATCGATGAGGTCGAAGTCGGCGACCAGATTGTCGGCCAGCTCGACGAAGGTCTTGGCCAGAAGCTGTTGATCCATCGTGGGCACCCTTGATTGAGACTAGCCCTTGCCCGAGGGGACGGGAAGTACGGCACATTCCTTGGCCGGGACCGATGCGTCAGGTTTCCTCCTCGGCCTGATCCGGCTCCGCGTCCGGGGAGAAACGAAGCCGTCGGGCCACCACGTCGGCGGCCACGTCGGCGAGCCGGCGTCCCTGCGCATAGGCGTAGGCGCGGAGCCGGACGAAGGCTTCTTCGATGCCGACTCCGAGCTGAACCGTGAGCACCCCGCTGGCCTGGTCGATCTCCGCCCGGTACGCGCCCAGGTCCTTGACGCTGCGGTCCGGCATCGGCCCGCCGGTCGGCGCGCCCGCCTCGTCGATCCTCGTATCGAGCAGGAGCAGTGTCGCGAGATCGGCGAACGCCAGTGCGTCGGCCAGTTCCTCCGTGTCCAGTACGGTCGGAATGTTGGCGTACACGTCCAGAACTCCCGGGCTGATCGCCCCCTTCTGCAGGGGGAGTGAGAACACCGCGCGGGCTCCGGCTTCCAGGGCCGCATCGGCGAACACGGCCCAGCGATCCTGAAGTTCGGTGGTGAGCAGATCGGGTGCCAGGACGGTCGAGCCGCGTACAAAGGCGTCCACGCAGGGCCCCTCGCCCAGCGTGAGCTGGAGCTCTTCCAGTTGCTCGCTAATGTCGTCGGTGCTGCACAACGGATGGCTCGCCGCGGTCCGGGACATCGCCGACAGTCCGGCTCCGCCGACCGGCAGCGCGGCCACGGCCGCGGTGCATACGTCCACCACACTCACCCGGGCACCTCGTCGGACCGCCTGCTCGGCCACCAGCATCCGAATGCGGGCCGACCGCCTGTCAGGCCCCACCCGGGCCACCGCCTCCAGGCATCGTGACAAGGCCCTCCAGCCTCGCCGTGGTGCGTTCCCCGAGGGGAACCACCAGCGCGCGGAACGTGGTGGCGCCCGTCGGCCTGCGAAGCTCTCCGATGTCCAGCCACCCCCAGGAGCGGAGCGCAGCGAGGGCCTGGCCATCGGCCCGGTCCACCAGGGTGGCGCCGAGCGACGCCTGATGGTCGGTCAGCAGCCGCTCCTGCACACGACGGGCGAGTTCCCAGTCCTGCGGGTGCGGCCGGACCAGGATGTCGGCGAACGCGAAGACGTTGCCGGACATGGTGAGTTGCCCGACGCTGCGCGGCAGTATTCCTTCGAAGCCGATCCACCAGGAGCCGTCGCCGCGGACCGGGAATCCAAAGGCGCATCCCATCAGGCTGTCCGTCTCGGCGATCACCATGGCAAATCCCGGTCGGCGCATGTCCACGATGAGACGGTTCAGGAAGTTCTGGCGACCGGGACGGCGGTACGCATCACCCGGCGCCGTTGCACGGGACTCCGCATACAGATCAGCCAGATCCTCACGCAGGCTCTCCACCAGCCAGCGGTTCAGCCGGCGCAACCGCGCCTGAGCTATGGCTGAGGGTTCGCCGTCCCCCGGCTTCCGTGACTGTCCCCGCCCTGGTCCGGCCCTCATCGCACATCTCCCGAGAGAGCAGGTGCAAGTGGGACAGACCGGTGCGGAGGGGCTGGACGGGACGCGGCAGGGGTATCGCCGGGAGGAGGTGGCAGGGGGCCGAGCGGAAGGCCAAGCAGCAGTGACCCGCAGCCGGCGAGGTCGAGAATCCGAGCCAACATCGTCGGCGGGTGGTGCAGTCGCAGGGTCCCGCCGACCACGGTGGTTTGCTGCGCGGCGTGGAGGAATGCGTTGAGTCCGCTGCAGTCGCAGAAGGTGACGGGGGTGAGGTCGACGTCGATGGTGCGGATACCGTCTCGCAGGCACCGTTCCAGGGACAGGCGCACCAACGGCGCGGATTCGAGGTCGATCTCACCGGCCAGGGTGATCAGCGTCCGTGTCCTTCGGTCATGGCGGTAGACGGTGAGCTGTGGCAGGGGCATGACGCCTCGGTTCGGAAGGCCGGCCGGCAGCGGGCGCGGTGGGCCGGCGTTCCGGCCCCCTGGGTGCGCTCCCGGCAGGGGCGTGTTTTCGGCGGAGGCAGAGCAACGGCCGGTCCGACAGCCTGCGCAGCAGGACAGAGGACCCACCCAGTTCCCTCCAGGGATGCGCCGGGTGACAGACGAAAAGTCCGCACCCCGCAGCCATCTGTGTTCAGCAACAGCATGTCGCCGGGGTCTGGGACGTCTACACAGCAGCGTAGTGCTCGCGTCGTGTGACGGACCGTTCGAAGCAGCCCAATCCCAGGATATGGAGGCTGCAAAAAAGCGGTGGCTCACGCATCTCCGAGGCACCGCACGGTCTTCGCACGCGAAACGCCCAAGCCGCCCGAGTGGGGCGGTCCGTGCACTGCCGTCCCGGTCCGGATGAGCCCCGCGCTCGCCTGGGCACGATGCTGCCGACTGAGTCGGAGCTCCGTGGCGAAACGATCGTCGCGGACGGGGCGGCGGAGAAGATCCCCGGCATCGCCGCAGCCAGACAGGGGGTCCCTGTGGCGTCGGCCCTGTCTTCGGCGGCGCAGTTGTCGGCTCACTCCAGGAGCACGAGGTGGTCGGCGGCGCCCCCGCGCCATTCGATCAGGAAGAGGGTCGCGTCGTCGGTGGTGCGGCCGCCCCGTTGCTGCTTCAGGGCGTGGGAGAGCGAGCGCACCACCGCTCGTACTCCCTTCGCCGTGTGTTCGACGCGGTTGACCCAGTGGATGAGTTGCTCTTCGCCGAATTGTTCTTCGCCGGCTTCGTGCTCCTCGATCAGGCCGTCGGTGAAGCACAGCACTCGGTCGCCGCGTTGGAGCATCTGCCCGCTGATCCGGGGCTCTTCACCGCCGAAGCCGACGGGCAGGGTGGTCGGGCCTGCCAGTTGCCGGACGACCCGGTGGTCACGGATCAGCAGCGGTGCGGGATGGCCCGCGTTGACCCACTGCAGGTAGCCCGTCGCGATGTTCAGACGCATCATCTGGGCGGTGACGAAGTGGTCGGGCCCGAACTGCTCGGCGATGGCCCGGTCCATGAACGCGTAGATCTCGGACAGGCCGATGTCGGCACGTCTGGCGTGCCGGTAGGCCCCGACGGCGACGGTCGCCATCGTGGCGGCGTCCAGGCCGTGGCCCATCGCATCGACTATGGCCACGTGCAGGATGTCCTCGTTGAGGGCGTAGTCGAAGCTGTCGCCCGCGACGTCGTAGGCGGGCTCCAGGATTCCGGCCACCTCGACCTGCGGGACGGACATCGCCAGCGGCGGCAGCAGGGACCACTGGATCTCCGCGGCCACGCTCATCGGTTCACGGCGCCGGGCACGGAAGAACTGGTCGGTGTAGCTGTGCTTGGTGACCAGCATGTCGGCGACCAGACCGGCGAGCCTGCGCAGCAGCCGTCGGTCGTCGTCATCGACGGTGTCCAGGGTGAGGGCCATCACGCCCACCTGGTCGCTGCCGTCCAGCAACGGCAGGTACATCCGGACGCCGTCGGCCCTCGGCACCTCCACCGTGGTCGCGTGCAGAAAGGCCGTGCCGGCGGGAGAGTCATCGATCGGCTCGGGCTCGCCGACCATCAGCCGCCGACCTGACAGCGGCACCAACACCAGCTGGCCGTAGTCCTGCAGCAGGATCGAGACGTCGCGGCCACCGACCCGGGCCACCTCTTCCGCGATCAGCGGGGCGATCAGCTGCGGCGGCATCTCGTGTGCCCGGTCCAGCAGCACCCCCAGCAGTCGCTCACCGAACCCTTCCGACCGGTCGAGCATGCCCTCGTCGGGTCGGCGCTCACCTTCCGCCACAACCGCACCCCATCGGCGTCGTCGAAGCTTCGGCCGCCGTGTCCATGCTCACCTCGTGCCGCGAGTCCAGCGCCCGCACCGACACACGGGCTCCTGACACGACCGCGATCAACCCGCACAGAGTGACGCGGCCGGTCACTCCGAACAGCCCATTACGCCAGAGAACGGCATGTCACACATGATCAGAGAAGATGGCTCTCCGTACCGCTGTGCACGACATCTCTCCCGGAGCCGTCACAGGAGCAGAAGATCGGGGCCGGTGTCCGCGAGGAGCCGTGCGGTCTGCGGGGACGGGTGGTGCAGCCGCAGGGACGCGTGGGTCTCGGCGGCGTGCCGTGACGCGTCGAGGAAGACGCGCAGGCCGCTGCTGTCGCAGCGGTCGACGGTGGTCAGATCGACGTCGATGGTGGTGATGCCGTCATGCAGGCATCGCTCTAGAGCGGCGTGCACCTGGGGCGCGGTGGCCGGGTCGATCTCACCGGCCAGGGTGATCAGTGCCCGCCTGCCCCGGTCGTGCCGGTAGATATTCAGCTGCGGAAGAGTCATGACGCCTCGGTTCAGATGCCTCGGTTCATGGGTCCCGGCCGCTCCTCGCGCGGTGCACGGCCCCGGGTGCATGCGCCCGGGCGCCCGCGTCGGTACGGGCCGAGTCGACGGTCCGTGCGCGCGGCCGGTGGGGGAACCGGCTGGTCACCTGTGGTGAGTGGTACGGCTGCGGTGGCGGCGCGGCGGGAAGCGGCCGCGGCCCCCGTCGCGGTGGTCCCGTCGTTCGCCGGCGGTCGACGACTCGGACCGGTCCTGTTCCACCGGGGGCTGCGGCGTGCCGCGTCCGCGGCGGCCGGGCAGGGGGGCGCTGTACCGGTGCACGGCGATTCTGTCGGCGTGCTGGATGTTGAGCCGGTGGATCACGTATGCCGCCGCTTGCGATGAGGACCACGAAGGCGGCGGCCATCAGGAAGGTGTTCATGGCGGCCACCTCACATACCGATGATCAGTCGGCTGGCCCGGTCGGGCGGACCGGTCTGTTGGGGAACGGCTGCGGACACCGCGGAGGCGCCGCCCTCGTACTCCCATGCCTCGTCCGGGTCCAGTGACTGGTCGGCCGCCAAGACGCCGTGCCGGGCCTCGTCCGCGGCGATGAGCGCGCTCGCGGTCAGTGGCGGGCCGTCGTAGTTGGACGCGGCAGCCATCAGCCGGGCCGCCGACTCCGCCCCGGTCTCGGGCGGGATGACCAGCAGGTCCCAGCGGCCGGTGCCGTAGGAGAGCAGCAGCAGCTTGTGCGGGTCGATCTCCGGGGTGAACCAGCCGACCTTGACGATGTGGCCGTCCACGGGAACCTTGCGGGGGATGACCGGCCAGTGCTTCGGGTTTACGGCGATGCGGGTGATGCGGCCCCACAAGGGGTCCAACACGTCGGTGAGTGCGGGCAGTTCGCTCAGCAGATCCCGGGAGCGGGGCCACCAGGCACCGTCCAGGAGTCCGCGGGAGGTGCCGTCGGTCTTCAGGGCGAGACGCGCGGCCGGGGCTGCGACGGGCTCGGGGTGCGGCAGGGTTGGGTGCAAGGTCGCCGACATGATGCGGACCCGTCTCCGGGCCGCCTCTGCGGCGGCCCGGGTTTCATCTTTCGCCGAGAACGACCCGGCGTGGAAGCCGGTGTGCGAAATGCCCTCGGTACTGTCCACACTACTCCGCGCTCCGCCGCAGCGCGGAGTATGCGGCCGCCTAGATGTGGAGCAGTCGTTGGGTGATCTCCCGGTACTGCCTCAGCGCGAGCCGGAGTTCGTCGGACTGCGTTCCGGGATCCCGGTCCTGCCATCCGGAGCGCAGGAGACGCCGCCGTTCCGCGAGGGCGTTCACGAGCTGGGCGGTGGCTTCGTCGTAGGCGCTCTCGGCCTCTTCCAGCGCCTCGCGCGGAGTGTCGGCGAAGGTGTTGAGGACGTGCCGGAGGCGCAGGACGATCTTGCCCTGTTCGTCCGACGGGAGCAGCGGCTCCGGGCCCGGGCTACGGCGCCCGGCCGCACCCGGAGTTTGGCCCGCGGGCTGCTGGGCGCGCGTCTGGTCGTACATCATCGGGGGCCGCTTCCGTTCCGCCTGAAGGCGTCCTTGGTCTTCTCGGCGGCCTGTTTCAGGCTTCCGGAGACCCGGTCGGCCCTGCCCCGGCGTTGCAGTCGCCTGTTGCGGGTGACCCGGCCGAGCTCTTCCGTGATCCTGCCCTTCATCGTCTGCGCCTTGTTCCTGATGGCCTGTGAAACGGTCATGGCCGGCCTCGCTGTTGTCCGGTAGATGGGTTCCCGCGGGGTCTGGGCGAGGCGGGAAGGCGGAATGCTTCGCCGAGTGTTCGGGAGTGGCATGGCCCTGCACCGTGCTGCCAAGTCAACGTCCGGCGACGGTCCGTGTCAACGCGGTGGCCGCGCGATCCGGCCCGCATCGTCTTGGAGCGTGCGGGAGTACGGTGGAGGAAGCGAGGGCTCTTCGTATGCCGGTGTCCGAACCGGCCCCGTCCTCGCGACTTCCCTCACATGGGCAGCCCGTGACCCCGGCCGTGCCATCCGCATCCAGGCCGAGGAGCCACGTATGCCACTCAGTCCGACCACGTCCACGACGGTCACACCGTCGGACCCCGTCCCGCCGCCCCAGGGCTACGACGGGACGGCCCCCTTCCCGCCGGACGGCCCGGCGCCCGCGCGCGACGGCGGTGAGCGGTTGTACGTCACGGTGACGGCGGTGATCGTCGTCCTGCCGTTCGTGGCGATCGGTCTCGCCGGCTGGCTGCTGTGGGGGAGTCTCATCCATCCCGCCGACATCGTCCTCGCGCTCGTCCTCTACACGATCACGGGTCTCGGCGTCACGGTCGGCTTCCACCGCGGCCTCACCCACGGCGGCTACCGGGCCGCCCGTCCCGTGCGCATCGCGCTGGCGATGGCCGGATCGATGAGCTTCCAGGGCGACGTCATCGGCTGGGTCGCCACCCACCGCCGCCATCACGCCTTCACCGACCGGCCCGGTGATCCGCACTCTCCGTACCGCTACGGCACGCACCTGCGCGGCCAGTTGCGCGGCCTGCTGCACGCACACGTCGGCTGGCTGTTCCGCAACGACCGCACACCCGCCGACCGGTACGCCCCCGACCTCCTTGCCGACCGCGATATCCGTGCCGTCGCCCGCGCCTTCCCGGCGCTGTGCGTCCTCACGCTCGCCCTGCCGTTCGCGGTGGGCTGGGCCATCGGCGGTACGTGGGTGCACGGCGTAACTGCCCTGCTGTGGGCGGGACTTGTGCGCATCGCGCTGCTCCACCACGTCACCTGGAGCGTGAACTCCCTCTGTCACATGATCGGTGAGCGCCCGTTCCGCACCCGGCGCCACGACCGGGCCACCAACCTGTGGCCGCTGGCCCTGCTCTCGTTCGGCGAGAGCTGGCACAACCTCCACCACGCCGACCCCACCAGCGCCCGCCACGGCGTCGACCGCGGCCAGCTGGACCCGTCCGCCGCTGTCATCCGCCTCCTGGAACGCCTCGGCTGGGTGTACGACGTGCGCTGGCCCACTCCAGACCGCGTGGCCGCCCGCCGCGCCTGACACCGGTCACTCACCTCCTCCGCCGCACGGCAGTTGACAGGAGCTTTCATGACCACCGCGCTGCAACCCCCTCCTCCCTCTCATCCTCTTCTCCGCCTGCGCCTGACTCCCCACGGCGGGCTCCCCCGTCCCATCGACGGAGCGTGGTGGCCCCGTTCGTACGACCTGCTCGCCGAACTCCCCCGGCTGCTCGCTGGATTGCCGCGCGCGTGGGGCCACATCACCAGCGTCACCGTCAACGGGGCGGCGTGGTCCGCAGTGCCCGACCGGATGCTCGTCTTCAACCAGGTCGTACGACTGCGCAGGACCGTGGCGGCATCCGCCCCGCACACCATCGTCCTGCTCGCCCCCGGCCGGGGGCGCTGGGACCTGCTGGTCGTGCCTCCGGATACGACCGAGGAGGCCGCGGAACCGCTCATGGCGGCCGCGGCAAGTGGTCACGTCTGATCCGGCCCACCACGGACTGCCCGGCGAATGATCAGGGCACCCACGGCCAGGTTCGGCGACGACGAACGTCACATCCCCGCCACCAGTCGGCCGGGCCGGCCGGTGGTGGCCTCGTACGACGAGGAAGTATCGCCGGCCTGTTCCGCCGTCAGGAGGGCGGTCGCGGTCATCGGCGGGCCGTTGTCCGCGCTCGCGGCGGCCATCAGCCGGGCGGCCGAGGGGGCGCCGGTCTCCGGGGGTATCACCAGGAGGTCCCAGCGGCCCGCCGTATAGGACAGCAGCAGGATTCTTTGCGGATCCTGCTCCGACGTGAACCAACCGACCTTCACCACATGGCCGTTGACGAAGATCTTGCGTGGGAGGATCGGCCAGTGGCGTGGGTTGACGGCGATATGGGTGATCCGTCCCCACAGCGGATCCAGTACGTCCGCCAGAGCGGAGAGTTCGTGTGCCAGGTCACGTGAACGGGGCCACCAGGCGCCGTCCAGTTCGGCGTGCCCTGGTGAAGGACTCACGGGTTTCAGCGCGAGGCGCGCGGTCGGGGCCCTGAAGGGAACGGCCCGTAGCGGGGGATGAGAGGTGGTCGCGGACATCGCGCGAACCCGTCTCCGGACCTCTGCACCTCTGCGCGAGGGCAGCCGCCCGGTGTCGTTGCTCACCGGGAACGAAACCGGCATCGGAGCCGGTGTGCGAAGTGCTCCCGATGAGTTCACGCTACTCCCCGAAGAGGCCGAACGGACCGCTCCTGGACGTCGGCTCACTTCCGTCGGCGGTCGTCCTCCGAGGAGCGGCTGGTCTCACCGCCGCCGGTTGCCGTGCTCGCGGCCGTGGAAGAGGTCGCCCAGTTCCCCGTCACCGTCGGCGAACCGTCCGGCGACGAACCCGATGGCACCCAGTGCTGCCACCAGCAAGGACGCGCCGAAGCCGGCGAAGTGTCCGGCAAAACCCAGAGCCATCCCGGTGAACAGGCCAACCGCGGCCATACTCATCGCGCGCTCCTTGCTCGCCTTGGCTCCGGCAAGCGATTACTCGAGCCGCCGATCTGGTTGTTCCTCCTCCTCGTCGAACAAATGCACATCGCCGACCGCGATATTGACCTCGACAACTTCCAGACCGGTCATCCGCTCGATGGCAGCGATCACGTTCTCTCTGACGTCGCCCGCGACCTCGATGATGGAGACGCCGTACTCGACGACGATCTCCAGGTCGACCGCGGTCTGTACCTCGCCGACCTCGACCTTCACCCCGCTGGTGACGGACTTCCCGCCGGCACCGGGCATACGTTCACGCATCGCCCCCATGCCACGGGCGAACCCGCCGCCCATCGAATGGACGCCCGGCACATCGCGGGCGGCCATCCCGGCGATCTTCGCCACCACACCGTCGGCGATTGTCGTATGGCCGCGCGACCCGGATCGCTTCCGTGCGGCACCCGCCCACTCTTCCCGCCGCGCTCGCCCAATGACCCCGCACGAGGAGTCTCGGGCTGGTTCGGCAGTCCGGTATCCGTCATCTTCGGTCACCACTTTCCGACGCAACAGGCAGCCTGTCGTGCCCCCTTCCTTCACGCTAACGGCGAGTGCCCGACCTCGCTCAGGCAAATGGCATGTGAGCGATGTCGGGCATTGCGCCAGGAGGCAGCGGTGGTATCCCACGCAGAAGGGCAGGTCGGGTGGCCGGTCGGACCGCCCTACCTGCGGCTGCGCCCCCTCCGCGTTCTGAGGAAGACAAGGTCGGCGATGAGCACCATCACCCCGATGATCAGCAGGTAGAGCGTGTCCCTGCCGAGCGCCCCAATGACGCCGAGCGCAACCGCCACGATGAGCAGCAGAAGAAACAGCACCACGTCAGCCTCCCGGCATCAGCGGCGGGCCAGTCACTGTCCGCCGTCCACGTAGACGGCGCATCTCTCGGCCCTTCGGTTCGACAACGTCGCAGTTGCGTCACTCATGGAGGTCGGCCGAGTGGATCACACCTTCTCCCTGTGGCATGTGCCGGTGACGCAACGGCCCCGGCGTATACACACCGGGGCCGCCCTTCCGGGTCATTGCACGTGAGCGTGCGCCGACCCACTCACCAGGGTAGGCCCGGCACGCCATTTCAGTCATATGGGAGGACATGGCCGTCATGTGACCGGCCGGAGCCCTGCGGGCGGCCTGGGCCGTGTCAGTCACTGTCCTTCTCCTCGGTCTCCATGAGCTGGATCCCCTTGTGCAGCAGTGTGACCATCGCGGGTGTGTTTCCTCGCGCCCAGTCGACCTGGATCAGCCCCTCGGCCGCCAGGTACGTGCAGGCGGCGGCCAGGTCCTCCTCGGGCATGGCGAGATCCTCGCGCAACTGCGCCCCGGTGAGGCCGAGGAGGCGATTGCCTTCGATGGCCTCGTACAGACTCTTCATGATCGCCTCGCGGTAGTGCTGCCGCTCGTGCAGTGTCGCCATGGTCGCCTGCCTCTCGTGCCGGCACCGACGGAAACCCGTACGTCCGGGGCGGTATCCACCTTCCCCCGCTGACGGTCATCTCCTCAGATTTCGTCCGGCTGTGTGTGATCGTCCCGGGAGGACTGGCTGGTCAACAGCCAGGAGCGCACCGGCTCCGCCATGCGCGTGGTGTCCACGGTGAGGTGGAGGCGTGTTCCGCCGTCAGCGCCTGCGGGGTAGCTGCGCGCTTCGGTGGCGGCGAAACAACGGCGGAGAATCTCCGCGACATGGCGAGCCGCCTCCGGGTCCGCGGCGACAATACGAACCTCTGCGTGCCCGGCCGACGGCAGTTCCGGTGACTTCATGGTGCCCCTTGCTCATACAGGACGACGTGCATCAGGGGCGACATGTCGGTGGGTGTGACGGCCGTCGCCCTACACCCACCCCCGGCTGGAAGCAGGTCTGCGTCATCAGCGGCTCCCCTCTCGATGCTCACGACGTGTGGCGTCGGCAGGAGGACCCTTCGGCGCGGTCGCACGCGGGCTCTTACGGTTCCGCCGACCGATTCCCGGAAGGGCATCGCTGTAGCGGAACGCCCCGATCCTTTCGTCATGCGGCGCGTTGAGCCGGTGGATCAGGAACATTCCCACGATGATCACGAAGATGATCACGGCGACGGTGACGGCTGTCTCCATGTCCTCACCTCCCCAAGGCGGAACTCAAGATCCCGATCGCGGCTCCGGCCGCCGAAGCGGCTCCGCCGTCGGTCTCCCATTCCTCTTCCCGGCTCCGAGCCTCCGCCGCGTCGTGGCTCATGGCCTCGTCGGCCATCAGACCGCTGGCCGTGCGGATACCTCCCGGAACGGTTGCTGCTGCCATCAGCCGGGCGGCGGCGGCCGGCTCCGTCTCCGGCGGGATCACCAGCAGGTCCAGGCGGCCCACCGTGTAGGAGAGGAGGATCACTTTGTTCGGGTCCTGCTCGTCGGCGAACCAGCCGACATGCACCGTGTGCCCCGTGACGGGGACCTTGCGCGGGATGACGGGCCAGTGGGCCGGGTTCACGGTGACGTGGGTGATCCGGCCCCAGCACGCGTCCAGCGCGTCCGTCAGAGTGGGGATCTCCCGGAGGAGGTCACGGGAGCGGGGCCACCAGGCACCGTCCAGGAGACTTGGAACCGAGCCGGTCGGGGCCAGGGACAGCCGGGCCGACGCCGAAGGCAGGCGCTCTTTGATGATCGTAGGTTCGATGGTCGCGGTCATGACGCGGACCTGTCCCCGGGCCTCCTCCTGGAGGCCGGTGTTGTTGCTCGCCGGGAACGACACCGACGTGGCGGCCGGTGTGCGAAGTGCTCCCGGTGTTTTCACTCTACGCCGCTCCGAGGCCCCGGGACGTGCTCGTGAGCAGGCATTTTACTGAGAGGAAACGAGTCCGGCACCGCCGGCGAGCGCAGCCGGTGCGGCGGCGTACGACTTACGGTGAGAGGACGACTGAGAGGACGAGATCCCGCGTTCGGCGGCGACACCGAATCCCGCAGGCAGGTGGACACACCATGACCGAATCCGACATCCCTCGCGCGCCCGGGCTCCTGCCGGCCTTCGCACGCCAGGCAGCGCGCCACCCCCGTCCCGCAGCGGATGAACCAGAAGGAGGTGGCGCAACCGGAGACGGAGCGCCCCGGGTGACCGCCCGGCGCTGGACCGACAGGCCGCGGGCCCGGGTGGGGGCCACGGCCCCGCGCGTCGGCGAACCGGCTCGTACGGGGGGTGTTACGGGAGTGCCATGCGCCAGATGCGGGCCCAGGTGGAGGCGTACTGGCGCAGCAGCGGGCCGGTGGTGTACGGGATGCCGTACTTCTCGC
>NZ_JBHWJT010000023.1:0-178499 GCF_042731325.1 Streptomyces sp. NPDC059866
GGACGACTCGACGGCCGCCCACAAGACCCTGCTGGACGCGGCCCGGCTGATCCGGTCGGGAGGCTGACCCCGTCGGGACCGCGTGAAGCAGCGGCCCTGTGCGGGGCCCCGGCCGGGCCGGGGCGCGGATTGGTTTCACGGAACTCTTGATCTCTCTTCGACGTGCACCGGCGACCTACTGGCATGTCCCGGCCTGGGGGCAGCCCGGCTAGGAAGTCCGAGCGACCGCCCCCAGAGGGTAGGAAGACCGGTCGTTCTACCGTCTGACGATAACTCCCTCGACGTCCGTGCGCCACTTATCGACCCGCTTGTGGGCTCCCTCACGAGTTCCTGCTCCGGCTGGGTGGTGACGGAGCCCGGTAGGTTCGGTTTTATGTAGATTTTCTACAGGCATTCTCAGTCGCGTGACCAGACGAGTGCGTCATGCGTTCCGAGCCGGTTGAGCCCGTGTCGACTTGCGTATTTCTGCAGGCAGAGGGGATCTTCAGCCGAGGCGGGGGCAAGGATGCTGCCCGGATCCGCTCGGAGCGTGTCCATTCACTGCCCGCGTCTTCTTCTGTGGATCGGCAACGTTCCAGGGCGGCCGGTAGGCAGCATCGAGGTCGGGTGCGTGCTGCGGCAGTCGGACGCCTCCTTGGCTCGCAGGGCTGAGTGCGAGTCTTGTCGAGGTTGTTGCCCGTGGGTCGGGTTCGCGGCGGTTTTGGGGGTGATTGGCGTTCCCGGTTCTTCGTCGCCGACATGCTGACACCCCTGCCCGATGTTCGGCTGCCGCGCTTACGGCTCGACTTGAGATGGCTCCAACGGTGCTGCGCCCGGAAACTTAGGAGTTCCACAGGGCTTCTGCAAGGGGTTAGGGGAAGCCTCTTCCAATCTCTCGGAGCTGCGTGCGGGAGTCGCGCCTGTGACGCCCTGTCGCTCGACGGCCCCTGCGACTGCGAGTGCCGGCAGGCGGATTCACGCCATGGAGGCGTGCCCATCACTCCCGGCCTGCGGAAATCCATCAATGACCGCCCAGGGAAAGCGATTTCTCCAGCTCACCGGTTTTCATAAGGGTCAGAAGAATCGGATGCACGACTCTTGACGTTCGGCAGGCCGAACGGATCTCATGGGCGCGCCGTTTGGTCTCGTTTGCTTCTGATTGAAGTTGTGTCCTCGTGGGCTGCACCCCAAGGGCCCGCTGCTCTGCCCCAGGAGTCGTCATGCAACTTTCTTCCTCCGGTCTTTCCTCTCCCGGCCCCGACCGCCGCGCGCTGTCGCGGGGGCTGGGCGCCCGCGATCCCCACGCTGATCGTCTACTTCGTGCTCCAGCGGCAGTTCGTCAGCGGCCTGACGCTCGGCGCCAACAAGGGCTGACTCAGCGGTTGTCAGAGGCCGGTCCGAGCCGTTGAGGACCGAACACACAAGTCTGCCGGAGGCAGGAGTTGTTCGCTGCGCGCTCCTGCCTCCGGTACCCAGCACCGATCCACCCATCCGCGAGTGGCGGACGACTACGCCGCAAGGCAGCGGCGGCGCGCGTGGCGCCGTCCGAACAAGTCCATGAGATGGGCCGCTCGGCAGGCGAAGCCTTGCTGGCTCGACTCCTGGAGACAGCGAAGAAGGAGCCCGAGGCCGGGCTGATGAAGGACCTTCCGCAGTCTCTGCGACATTTGCGTGATCAGCCTGCCAACTCGGACACCGGCGTCTCCGCCACTTCACACCACGCGGGCACCACAGGCGAAGCCGACTCCAGCGGACTCACCTTGAGCCGACAGCTGCCACGGCTCGAACGAAGTCGACCCTCGGCCTCGGCGCCCGTCCGCGCCACTTCGATCGGCGGCCGGCACAGAGCCGTATGTACAGAGTCGCAAGCACAGAAGGGACACGACATGCTCAACTACCAGCGCACCCGACCCAGCCCTCACCCCACCGCACCCCCTCTCGCGGGTACCCGCTCCCTGCGCCGCGCGGCAGCTGGTCTGCTGGCCGGGCTGATCACCGTGTTGATCAGTGCCGTGTCAGGGGCATCACCGGCCGCCGCCGAAGAGCCCACGCTGGACGCCGGCCAGTTCCAAGGCGTGAACTGGGCCAGAGTGGGGGACAACTTCACCTACGGCGCCGTTGTCCCCGAGGGGCTGAACGAAGCCGACAGCTACGAGGCCGTCAAGGTCAAGGCCAACGCCATCCTCAGCGGGTTCCGGAGCACGCTCGGCGCCAACACCGTACGGCTGCCGATCAACAGCCACTCCGTCCCGGGCACGACGTGGGGCGACAGGTACGCCGGCGCCATCGATGCCGCGACAGCCAAGGGCTTCAAGGTCATCCTCTCCTACTGGGAAGGGGACGGCGAGGACAGGAACAACGACGGGAAGCCGGACGGGCCCGGCTGGAACGGCAAGGTCGTCGACGCGGATGCGTTCAAGTCGATGTGGAAGGCCGTGACGGACAGGTACGGGTCCAACGGCCTGGTCTACTTCGAGCCGTTCAACGAGCCCCATGGACACAGTGCCACCGAGTGGGCGGACATCGCCGCCAAGTGGATCGCCGACCACCCGTCGGTCCCCAGGAACCGGATCATCGTGAGCGGACCCGGCTACAACGACTACGTCACGAGCGTGTGCGCCGACTCCCGCCTCGACGGGACCTACCTCTCGCTGCACCACTACGCCTTCGGTAAGCCGGCGAGGACCTATGGCGAGTGGGTCACCGACTTCAAGAGCAAGGTCGGCACCTGTGCCAAGCGCACCATCCTGGACGAGTTCGGCGCACCGATGGGCGGCGCAGGGGCAGACGCCGGCAAGGACTACAACGACGCCAACAGCACCGACAACTTCGTGCGGTACCTGCGCGCCGACACCGACACCGTCCACGAACTCGGCATGGGCGCGGTCTACTGGCCGGCCATCGGCGGCAAGTACCAGGAGTACCCCGACCACGACTACTACTCGCTCTTCGACCTCGAGGGCAGCGGTGCCAACCTGACGCTGGGCATCCGCAACATCAGCGGTATCGACGCCGTCAAGCGTGCCTGGGGTGCCGATCCCGGCTCACACACGAGCATCCTGCGCAACGCCGACGGCAACGGCTGCCTCGACGTCCCCTATGTCAGCCACGACAACGTCCAGGTTCAGGTCTATGACCAGTGCTCGGGCGGCGCCAACCAGCAATGGACCCTGACGCCCTCCGGACAGCTCACCGTCTATGGCGGCACGAAGTGCCTGGACGCCTACCGTGAAGGCACGAGCAACGCCACCGAGGTCGGCACCTACGACTGCAACGGGCAGAACAACCAGAAGTGGATGTTCTACTCCGACGGCACGATCCGCTCAGTGAAGTCCGGTCTGTGTCTGGACAAGGACCTGGCCACCTCCAAGGTCCAGCTCTGGTCCTGCTGGGGCGGCGACAACCAGAAGTGGAAGACCAGCTAGCGGAAATCCCCACGGGGCACGCCCGTAGGCCGGTCGCGGACGCCGAGAGCCGCGACCGGCCTTCCTCGGGGCGCCCCTGAGCACCACCCTGATTCATTCGCCCACGGTGTGTCCTACGAATTGCTGCTGCGCTACAAGTCATCCCGGCACGCGGGGGAGTGCGAGCGAGCCGGTCGTATGGCCCCAGAGCAAGAACGTGTCGACGTCCCTCAAGGGCAGCCGGGAGCTGCCCTCCCCTCCCACCTTGATCAACCAGAAGATCATCCCACCGGGTCGGTCAAAGTGACAGAGCCCGTCCGGTGGGTCGGCGCGGTGATCTCCCTTTTAAGGATCTTGCCGCTGGGGCCCGTGGGCAGTGTGTCCACGAGCCACACCTGGCGCGGGTACTTGTACGCCGCCACGCGCTCCTTGACGAACTGCTGGAGCTCGTCGGGCGTGACCTGCGCCTTCGGGCGCAGCACCACCGCGGCCGCGATCTCCTCGCCCAGATGTGCGTCGGCCACGCCCACCACCGCGGCCAGCGCAACGGCCGGGTGCTCGTGGAGGACCTCCTCGATCTCGCGCGGGTAGACGTTGTAGCCGCCGCGGATGATCATGTCCTTCTTGCGGTCGACGATGTAGAGGTAGCCGTCCTCGTCCTGGCGCGCGAGGTCGCCGCTGCGCAGCCAGCCGTCCGGGATGGTGGCCGCCGTCTCCTCCGGCCGGTTCCAGTAACCCTTCATCACGTTCGGGCCGCGGACGGCCAGTTCGCCGACCTCGCCGGGCGCCACGTCCTGGCCCTTGTCGTCGAGGAGCCGCACCTCCACGTCCTTGATCGGGGTGCCGACGGACCCGGCCTTGCGCGGCCGGTCGGGGTGGTTGAAGGTGACCACCGGACTGGTCTCGGACATGCCGAAGCCCTCCAGCACCACGCAGCCGAAGCGACGCTCGAAACCGTGCAGGATCTCCACCGGCAGCGAGGCCCCGCCGGAGACGCACATCCGCAGCGTGGACACGTCGGCCTGCGACGGGTGCTGGAGCAGCGCCGCGTACATGGTCGGCACTCCCTCGAAGATCGTCGCCCGGTCGCGGGCGATGGCGTCCAGGACGGTCTGCGGGTCGAAGCGGGGGATCAGGGTGAGCGAGGCACCGGCGCGGACGGTCACGCTCATCGTGCAGATCTGGCCGAAGATGTGGAACAGCGGCAGACAGCCCACCACCACGTCCTCCGCCGTCATCTGCTGCACATGCACCGCGTTGACCTCGGTGTTGTGCCGCAACCCGGTGTGGGTGAGCGTGGCGCCCTTGGGACGGCCGGTGGTGCCCGAGGTGTACAGCAGCACGGCCACGTCCTCACCGTCCGGCTCGCTCACCTCCGCCAGCGGCTCGTGACCGGCCAGCAGGCCCGCGAAGGCTGCGGGCTCGACGGCCATGTGCCGCACTCCGGCGGCGGCCGCGCCCTGCGCGCCCTCGCCCGGCGCCTGGTGCCACTCGAAGAGCAGCACCGCGCCGGAGTCGCGCAGGTGGTACTCGGTCTCCCGGGTCTTCAGCAGCGGGTTCATCGGTACGACGACCGCCCCGGCGCGCAGCACGCCGTAGTACAGGACGACGAACTCAGGCACGTTGGGCAGCATCAGAGCGACCCGGTCTCCCGGTCGTACGCCCTCGGCCCGCAGCAGCGCGGCGGCGCGGGCGCTGCGCTCGTCGAGCTCCGCGTAGCTGGTGACCTGGCCCCCCAGTCGCAGTGCGGGGCGTTCCGGCTGCCGCCGTGCCGTCTCCACCAGGAACTGAGCCAGATTGGCCATGACCGCCTCCACGAACGTCGCCGTCGAAATCCGCTGTTCACGCTGACGACATCGTGCAGATGTCCGTGGCGACGGCCTATGTGCGGTACGACAGCGTCTGGCCTCCCGGATTGTTCCCGAGAACAAAACAGGGGCGTTACGCTGCGGGAATGAACCTCTCAGGGGTGGTCTCGGCGCTGCATGCGAGGCTGCCGGAACTGGGCGAGCGGATGGCGCAGCGCATCCGCTCGGACGTCGACGCCTACAAGGACGAGGCGCTGATCCCCTTCGACTCGCTGCGCCGCTCGTGCACCGCCAACGCGGACCTGCTCCTGGACCAGCTCGGCCGCGCGGGCGCACAGGACCCGAGCCCGGCCCGGGAGACCGGCCGCCTGCGCGCCGAGCAGGGCGTGCCGCTGGCGGACACCCTGCACGCGTACCGGATCGGCTTCGAGCTCCTGTGGACGGACATCCTCGCCGAGGCACGCACCCATCCCGAGGTCACCGACGCCCAGTTGGTCTCCCAGTCGGCGGAGATCTGGGCCCTGTTCGGCCGCTACGCGGAGGCGGTGGCGGCGGCCTACCGGGAGACCACCGCCGAACTGACCTTGCGGCGTCAGGCCCGCCGCTCGGCCCTGGTGGAGGCGCTGTTCACCGGCGTCATCGCCGACCGCACGCTGTGGGAGGCCGCCCGCGAGCTGGGACTGCCCGACCGCGGGCCCTACGTGGTCGCAGCGGCTGCCGCCGACGCCCCCGGCGAGGAGCCGCTGGCGGGGACGGAAGCGGCGCTGCGTCAGGCCCAGGTCCACTTCGCCTGGCGGCTGCTGCCCGACCAGCAGATCGGTCTGGCCGCCCTGCCCACCGCGACCGCGGAGGGCACCTTCCTGCGCATCCTGCGCCGCGCGGGCGCCCGCGTAGGCATCAGCCCGTGCTTCCACTCGCTGCAGGACACCCCCCGGGCTCTGCGCTTCGCCCGTCTTGCTCTGGCCGGCCTCCCGGGCACCGGCCCCGGCGTCGCGCGCTTCGACGACGACCCACTGGCGATGGTCGTCTCCGCGGCCCCAGCCGAGGCGGCGCACCTGGTGGAGGTGGTCCTCCAGCCCCTGCTCGATCTCCCGGCCGCCGAGCGTGCCCGGCTCCTGGAGACCATGGAGCACTGGTTCGCCGCCGCAGGCTCCGCCATGGACGCGGCGCGCAGCCTGTTCGTCCACCCCAACACCGTCCGCTACCGGCTGCGGCGCGTCGAGGAGCTCACGGCCCGCTCGCTGTCCGATCCACGGGCGGCGGCGGACATCCGCGTCGCGCTCCTGGCGGCACGCCGGGCGAGCGCGTCGTTCGGTGACGTCATTCAGTAACTCGGCTGCGTACTGCTGCCGCACACGGCGTGTCGTGATGCTCAGTGCCTCGGGCCGCGCCAGCGTTGGTACACCTTGCGACCTGCGCTGTACCAAAGTGCCAACTATCTCTCTGATTCCGTACCTTCAGTCGCTACACCTGGTTGGTATCAGCACAGGTCATGAACGTTGCCTGGTGCCAACTAGCGATCCTGGTCACATGCTGCGATCACGATCTTTAGTTGGCACAAAACAGGGGTACTTGGCGCCAAGATCACCGTCAGTCCGGAGCGGTGGCGGCATCATTCGACGCATGAGGCGCGGGCCAGGTGTACCTGGCCGTCCTCGCCGGGTCGCTTCTCGTCCAGCATCCCGTGTCCTTGGCGCGGGCGCCTGTCCCGGCTGTGCGAGGAAGGGGGATCGACCGGCACCTTCGCTGGTCGGCCGCCTTTCGCCGTAACCCTTTCGGGGGCGCAGCAGACCGGCCCTTGCCTCCTCGTCCGACGACTGATCCGCAGCTGTCGGGGAGATTGCGAGTCACCGCGCAGGCCGGGCCCGGCCTCGAATCGGCAGAGCAGCGGCCTTGACAGGAGGTCGCAAGTCGGGCTTCCTTAGACGCGTTGCGTATGACGATACTGTTGTGCAATTCGCAACCGATCTGGTCTCCGGTGGCGGCTCCCCTTACGGCGGGCCGCGATGCCCGGCGATGGAATGGCTCTGATTCCCCTACACCGCGGAGTAGCGCTTCAGATGACTCGCAAGGCACCTGCTGAGGATCCCGGCGACGCCCGTCTGCGGGTCGGCCCCCCGAAGGAGTACGCCGCCGGCATCCCAGCGGTCACCTCCTCGCTCCGGCACGCCGGCGAGCAGATGGGGGCCCGCCGCAGCATGCTCGCTCTCCTCCAGGTCAACCAGAAAGAGGGCTTCGACTGCCCCGGTTGCGCCTGGCCCGAGCCGGAACACCGGCACCGAGCGGAGTTCTGCGAGAACGGGGCCAAGGCCGTGGCCGAGGAGGCCACCCTCCGCCGGGTCACCCCGGATTTCTTCGCCGAGCACACCCTCGAGGATCTCTTGCCCCGCACCGACTACTGGCTCGGGCAGCAGGGACGCCTCACCCACCCCATGTACCGCCCGGCCGACAGCGACCGCTACCGACCGATCTCCTGGGACGACGCGTTCGCCGTGATCGCCCGCGAACTCGCCGCACTCGATCACCCGGACCAGGCCGCCTTCTACACCTCCGGACGGGCGAGCAACGAGGCCGCGTTCGTCTATCAGCTCTTCGTCCGGATGCTCGGCACCAACAACCTGCCGGACTGCTCCAACATGTGCCACGAGTCCAGCGGTTCGGCCCTGACGGAGACCATCGGCATCGGCAAGGGCAGCGTCAGCCTGGACGACCTCTACGAGGCCGACCTCATCCTCGTCGTCGGCCAGAACCCCGGCACCAACCACCCCCGCATGCTCTCCGCACTGGAACAGGCCAAGCGTCGGGGCGCTCGCGTCATCGCGGTCAACCCCCTCCCCGAGGCCGGGCTGCTCCGGTTCAAGAACCCCCAGCGCCCCTCCGGCATCGTCGGTGGCGGCACCCGGTTGGCGGACCAGTTCCTGCAGATCAGGCTGGGCGGAGACCAGGCGCTGTTCCAGGCCTTCAACCGCATGCTGCTGGAGGCGGAGGACGAAGCACCCGGCACCTGCCTGGACACGTCTTTCATCGACCAGTACACGCATGGTTTCCAGGAATTCGCCGAGCACGCCCGCAAGGCGTCGTGGGACGACATCCTGAAAGCCACGGGCCTGCCCGAGGAAGAGATCCGGGCCGCGTTCCGCCAGGTGCTGGCCGCCGAGAAGATCGTCGTCTGCTGGGCGATGGGACTCACCCAGCACCGCCACTCGGTACCCACCATCCGAGACGTCGTCAACTTCCTTCTGCTGAGCGGCAACATCGGCCGCCCGGGCGGCGGCCTCTGCCCGGTACGCGGCCATTCCAACGTGCAGGGCGACCGGACGATGGGCATCTACGAGAAGCCGGACGACGCGTTCCTGGACAGGCTTGGCGCCGAGTTCGCCTTCACACCCCCGCGGCACCACGGGCACGACGCGGTCGACAGCATCCGCGCCATGCGCGACGGTGACGTACGGGTCTTCGTCGCGCTGGGCGGCAACTTCGTCGCCGCGGCCCCCGACACCGAGCTGACCGAGCAGGCGTTGCGCAGTTGCCGCCTCACCGTGCAGATCTCGACCAAGCTCAATCGATCACATGTCATCGCCGGGGAGCAGGCGCTCATCCTCCCGTGTCTCGGCCGAACCGAGGCCGACCTGCGGCCGACCGGCCCCCAACTGGTCACGGTGGAGGACTCCATGGGCATGGTGCACCTCTCGCAGGGGCGGCTGGCCCCCGCGTCCGAGCACCTGCTGAGCGAGGTCGCGATCATCTGTCGGATGGCACGGGCCGCCCTTGGAGAAGCAGGCCCGCAGGTGCCGTGGGACGACTTCGAGTCGGATTACGACCGCATCCGCGACCGCATCGAACGCGTGATCCCCGGCTTCGAGGACTTCAACGCCCGGGTACGGCAGCCGGGCGGCTTCGCCCTGCCCCACCCGCCCCGCGACGAGCGCCGGTTCACCACCGCCACCGGCCTGGCCAACTTCACCGTCAACCTGCTGGAGAGCCCCCACGTCCCGCCGGGCCGGCTGCTGCTGCAGACGCTCCGCTCCCACGACCAGTACAACACCACCATCTACGGCCTGGACGACCGCTACCGCGGCATCCACCAGGGCCGCCGGGTCCTCTTCCTGCACCCCGACGACCTCACCGAGCGAGGTCTGGCCGATGGGGACCTCGTCGACATCGTCAGTGAGTACGGGGACGGCGTGGAGCGGAGGGCGCCGGCCTTCCGGGCGGTGCCGTACCCGACGCCCCGCGGATGCTGCGCCGCTTACTTCCCCGAGACCAACGTCCTGGTACCCCTGGACTCCACCGCAGCCACCAGCAACACCCCCACGTCGAAGTCGATCGTCGTTCGGTTGGAACCGGTCTTCGCCGGAGCGGACGCGAGTGCTTGACCTCGATGAGCAGAGCCGAGCACCACTCGCCCCTCTGGCCCGCTTCGGCGGCCTCGTCGCCACCGGCCTCCGGGACGTGACCAGTGATCCCGCTGCCCTGGACTCCACCGGTTTCTGGGCCGTGGTCGCCGACTTCGAGGGGCGCCTGGTCCGCGCGCGCTTCGGGGACGTACGCCGTGCACCCGTGCCCGCCGCCGAGCCCGGTGCGGCCTCGCCCGAGCTCTTCCTCCGCCGCGACGGCCGTACGGTGGAGTCCGGCCCCGTCAAGGGCACCGGCCGGACCGCCGCGGACCTCCTCGAAAAGGACCACGCCGAGAACGTCATGATCGTGGACCTGGTCCGCAACGATCTGGGACGCGTCTGCGCCACCGGCTCCGTGACCGTTCCCGAGCTGTGCGCGGTCGAGGAACACCCCGCTTGGTGCACCTGGTGTCCACCGTGCGCGGCGAGCTCGCCGAGGGCGCCGGATGGCCGGAGCTGCTGGCCGGAACCTTCCCAGCCGGTCGGTCACGGGCGCCCCCCAAGTCCACCACGGCACGGGTGAACTCGCGGTCGGTATCCGTACGTTCTGGATCGACCGCACCGCTCCCGGCGGCCCGTTACTGCGCTTCGGGACGGGGGCCGGGATCACCCGGGCCTCTCATGCCGAGCGCGAGTGGGCCGAGACGGAGCTGAAGGCGCGCCGGCTGCTCGGGGTGGCGTCGGCTGCGTACCAGCTGACCGGTTGACCGCGGTCGGGCAACTCTCCTCGACGTGCCCCTTGACAGCCTCTCTGAGGCGTCAGATTGTTGTTGCTCATAGTGAATAATCATGCATTATTCGCAACAGTGTCCGGATGGTGGCCGCTCCACCCCCCTTCCCTCGCCGATCTCCCACCCGATCCGGTGTGTCCATGGGGCACGGCGGAATCACCGACGAATTCCCCTCTTGCTCGGTCGCGCATCCGTCGTCCGCGACAGAGAGTGCACCGCCGTCTGCGGAAAGGACGAGCTGATGAACAAAACCCGCGAAAGGAACGGGAGCCGAAGCCATCCCGGCGGGGCGGATCTGCCGGGAAGCCCGCCGGCATCCGTCGGTCCCCGGACCGACCTTGTCGTCTTCGGCGTCGCCGCGGTCCTCACCCTCGCCTTCGTCGTGTGGGGAGCCACGGCGACCGACACGCTGGAGAGCGTGTCCGGGAAGCTGCTGGACGGGACCATCCGAAACGGCGGCTGGGCATTCGTCCTCGCCGCCTCGGGCTTCGTCGTCTTCGCCCTCTGGCTGGCGATGAGTCGTTACGGGCGGATCACCCTGGGCGGGGAGGGCGAGCAGCCCGAGTTCCGCACCGTCTCCTGGATCGCCATGATGTTCAGCGCGGGCATGGGCATCGGCCTGATGTTCTACGGCGTGAGTGAACCGCTGTCCCACTTCACCACGCCACCGCCGGGCACCGACCCGGCCGACGCCGCCCAGGCCATGGAGACCGCCATGGCCACCACCCTCTTCCACTGGACGCTCCACCCGTGGGCGATGTACGCGGTCGTCGGCCTTGCCATCGCCTACAGCACCTTCCGGCGCGGACGCCGGCAGCTGATCAGCGCCGTGTTCACCCCGCTGATCGGCGAGAAGCGGGCGAACGGCTGGGGCGGCAGGGTCATCGACATCCTCGCCATTTTCGCCACCCTCTTCGGCTCTGCGGCCTCTCTGGGACTCGGCGCCCTGCAGATCGGCAGCGGCATCACCGGACTGGGATGGATGGGATCTGTCGGCACCGGCCTGCTGGTCGCCGTGATCGCGGTGCTGACCGCGGCATTCGTCGCCTCGGCGGTGTCCGGGATCGCCAAGGGCATCCAGTGGCTGTCCAACATCAACATGGTGCTGGCGGTGACGCTGGCGGTCTTCGTGTTCGTCGTCGGGCCGACCATCTTCATCCTTGACCTGCTGCCCACCTCCATCGGCGCCTTCCTCGGCGACCTGACCCAGATGGCAGGACGTACCGAGGCATCGAGCGGTGAGGGAGTCGCCGACTGGCTGGCCGGCTGGACGGTCTTCTACTGGGCCTGGTGGATCTCCTGGACGCCGTTCGTCGGCATGTTCATCGCGCGCATCAGCCGCGGCCGGACCATCCGGCAGTTCGTGGGCGGGGTCATCCTGGTACCCAGCACCGTCAGCCTGCTGTGGTTCGCGATCCTCGGCGGCTCGGCGATGCACCTGCAGGACGAAGGCCGCCTCAGCGACGCCGCGACAGCCCAGGGACAGCTCTTCGACGTGCTCCAGCAGTACCCGATCGCCACGGTGACGAGCATTGTGGTGATGATCCTCGTCGGGATCTTCTTCGTGTCCGGCGCCGACGCCGCCTCGATCGTGATGGGGGCGCTCTCGCAGCGCGGATCCCTGGAGCCGACCCGGGCCATGGTGGTGTTCTGGGGTGTGCTGACCGGTGCGGTCGCGGCGATCATGCTGCTCATCGGAGGCGGCAAGGGTGACGCGCTCACCGGACTGCAGAACCTCACCATTCTCGCGGCGGCCCCCTTCACCGTGGTGATGGTCGGGCTGTGTGTCGCCCTCACCCGCGACCTGCGGCACGACCCGCTCATCATCCGTGGGCGGGAATGCAAGGAAGCCATCGAAACGGCCGTCATCGCCGGCCATGAGAAGTACGACGGCGACTTCGAGCTCCGCATCGGACCCGCCACGTCCACCAACGGCACGGAGTCCAGGGAGCCCGAGCAGCCCAGGGGGTCCACATCCTCCTCCGCCCGCTGAGGCCGGAGGAACCCTTGCCCGGGGGGTCGTGGAACCGACATGTGCGGCCATGACCTCGCCGGGCGTTCGCGCTGTTCCGCCGCGCTCATGGCCGGCTGAGGGAACCCCGTCGAGCTCCTTGACCCCCGGTCGGCACTCCACGATGCTGTGTTGCGGCACATGAGATGTGTGCCGTAATGAGCAACATCTGATTCAAGTCTCGACCAGCCGAGGAGTGGCCATGACGCACCAGGTCCGTGCTGTCGTCGCGCGGGGCAAGGGCGCCCCCGTCAGCCTGGAAACGATCATCGTGCCCGACCCGGATCCGGGTGAGGCGCTGGTGAAGATCGAGGCCTGCGGGGTCTGCCACACCGATCTGCACTATCGCGAGGGCGGCATCAACGACGACTTCCCGTTCCTGCTGGGCCACGAGGCCGCGGGTGTCGTGGAGTCGGTGGGGGAGGGGGTCACCGACGTCGCCCCCGGAGACTTCGTCATCCTCAACTGGCGTGCGGTGTGCGGCCAGTGCCGGGCCTGTCTGCGCGGACGGCCGTGGTACTGCTTCAACACCCACAACGCGAAGCAGAAGATGACCTTGACCGACGGCACCGAGCTCTCGCCGGCGCTGGGCATCGGTGCGTTCGCAGAGAAGACGCTGGTCGCGGCCGGGCAGTGCACGAAGGTCGACCAGACCGCGTCGGCGGCCGCCGCCGGTCTGCTGGGGTGTGGCGTGATGGCGGGTATCGGCGCGGCCATCAACACCGGGAACGTCGGACGGGGCGACTCGGTTGCCGTCATCGGCTGCGGCGGGGTCGGGGCCGCGGCGATCGCCGGGTCGAACCTGGCGGGCGCGGCGAAGGTCATCGCGGTGGACATCGACGACCGCAAGCTGGAGACGGCCAAGAAGCTGGGCGCGACCCACACCGTCAACTCCAAGGACGCCGACGCGGTCGAGGCGATCCGCGAGCTGACCGGCGGCTTCGGCGCCGACGTCGTCATCGAGGCGGTCGGCCGCCCGGAGACGTACAAGCAGGCCTTCTACGCCCGCGACCTCGCCGGCACCGTCGTCCTGGTCGGTGTGCCGACCCCGGAGATGAAGCTGGAGCTGCCGCTGCTGGACGTCTTCGGCCGGGGCGGCGCGCTGAAGTCCTCCTGGTACGGCGACTGCCTGCCGAGCAGGGACTTCCCGATGCTCATCGACCTCTACCTGCAGGGCCGTCTGGACCTGGATGCCTTCGTCACGGAGACCATCGCGCTGGACGAGGTCGAGAAGGCCTTCGAGCGGATGCACCACGGCGACGTGCTGCGCTCGGTGGTGGTCCTCTGATGGCCGCCCGCATCGAACACCTCGTCACCTCGGGGGCGTTCTCGCTGGACGGCGGCACCTGGGACGTCGACAACAACGTGTGGATCGTCGGCGACGACACCGAGGCGATCGTCATCGACGCCGCGCATGACGCCGAGGCGATCGCCCAGGCCGTCGGTGGGCGTACCCTGCGGGCCATCGTGTGCACGCACGCGCACAACGACCACATCGACGCCGCGCCCCAACTCGCGGCGCGCACGGGTGCTCCGGTCCTCCTCCACCCGGACGACCTGCCGCTGTGGAAGCAGACCCACCCCGACAAGGCGCCGGACGCCGAACTGACCGACGGCCAGGGCCTCACGGTGGCCGGCATCGAGCTGACCGTTCTGCACACGCCCGGCCACGCCCCCGGCGCGGTCTGCCTGTACGCGCCGGCCCTGACGGCGCTCTTCAGTGGCGACACGCTGTTCGCCGGTGGGCCGGGGGCGACAGGAAGGTCGTACAGCCACTTCCCGACCATCATCGAGTCGATCCGGGACCGGCTGCTGACGCTGCCGGGCGACACCGTCGTGCACACCGGGCACGGGGAGGCGACCAGCATCGCGGCCGAGGCCCCGCACCTCCAGGAGTGGATCGACCGAGGTTTCTGACGCCCACCGGCGACCCTCACGCGCCCGCCCTCGGCTCGCTGCCATCGCGAGCCGATGCGGCGGGCTGCTGTTGTTCTATGTGAACTGTGTTCTGAATCGCGCAACACGATGGGTGGCTCGGGGTGCCCTCTGAATGCCTTGACAAGGGTTCTGGGCGACCTCAGACTGATGTTGCGCTTACCGCAATCCGTTTCGTTATACGCACCGAGGTGTCATGATGATTCCCGCGTGCCGTCTCGAGGATCTCCCGCGAGGCGAGGCCCACCGGCTCGACATCGATCCGCCGGTCTCGGTGTTCCACACCGACGACGGCGAACTCTTCGCCATCGACGACACCTGCACCCACCAGGACGCCTCGCTCGCCGACGGCTGGCTGGAGGGCTGCGAGGTGGAATGCCCGCTGCATGCTTCGAAGTTCGACCTGAGGACCGGTGCGGTCGACGCCCCGCCGGCCAAGCTTCCGGTCCGGACGCACGAGGTCGTCGTCGAGGACGGCATGATCTACGTCCGGCTGTCCACGGAGGCGCCCAACCTGCCGCCCTGCGTCGCAGCCCGGCTCGCCGGGGGTCCCGCGTGAGGACCGTCGCCGTGGTCGGCGCCTCGCTGGCCGGCCTGTCGGCGGCGCGCTCACTGCGGAAGCAGGGCTACGACGGTCGGCTGGTCGTCATCGGAGACGAGCTCCACCGCCCGTACGACAGGCCCCCGCTGTCCAAGGAGTTCCTGGCCGGCACTTTCGGCGAGGCCGAACTCGCCCTGGAGACGGACGACGAGGACCTGCAGGCGGAGTGGCTGCTGGGCGTCCGCGCCACCAGACTCGAATACGCGCAGCGTGCCGTCCGGCTCGCTGACGGACGGGAGGTGCCCGCCGACGGTGTCGTCATCGCGACCGGCGCCGCGGCGCGCACCCTTCCCGGTTCCGAAGGTCTGGCCGGAGTGCACACCCTGCGCACCCTTGACGACGCCCGCGCCCTGCGGGACGAACTGGCCCGCGGCGGACGGCTGGTGGTGATCGGCGGCGGCTTCATCGGCGCCGAGGTCGCCTCCACCGCGTACGCCCTCGGGCTCGAGGTGACCGTCGTGGAGGCGGCCCCGACGCCGCTCGCCGGACCGCTCGGCGAGACCATGGGTGCCGTCGTCTCCGCCCTCCATGCCGACCACGGCGTACGGCTCTTGTGCGGCGTGGGTGTCAAGGGGCTGAGCGGGGAGACCCGCGTCGACGCCGTCCTGCTCGAGGACGGCCGCAGCATCCCCGCCGACATCGTCGTGGTCGGTGTGGGCGCGCGCCCGTGCGTCGAGTGGCTGGAAGGTTCCGGCCTCGTTCTCGACAACGGCGTCAAGTGCGGTGCGGACGGCCGCACCAGCCTGGCCGGTGTGGTCGCGGTCGGTGACTGCGCCAACTGGTACGACCCGCGCGCGGGCCTCCATCGCCGCGTCGAGCACTGGACCGGTGCGCGTGAGCGCCCTGACGCCGCGGTGGCCACGCTGCTGGCGGGGGGTGCGGTGGAACCGGGTGTGCCCAGGCCGCCGTACTTCTGGTCCGACCAGTATGGCGTGAAGATCCAGTTCGCCGGTCACGCGGCCGGCGCGGACAGTGTGACCATCGAGGCGGGCGCCGCGGACGAACGCGATGTCCTGGCCGTCTACCGGCGGGCCGGGGACCCGGTCGCCGTGCTCGGGATGAACCAGCCGCGGCTGTTCATGCGCTGGCGCAAGCAGCTCGCCGCCACCGCATCTTGACACCGCCCCACCGCCATCTCATGCTCGGTTTCACATAGCACACATCGTTGCTCCATACACAACGCCGTCCGGAGTCGCTCTTCCCGGCGCGTGAATGACCCCTCCACGACGTTCTCCCGAGGAGTGCACCGTGACCTCGACCAGCCTGCCGGACAGCCTGATCGCCACTCTCCCCGGCTCCTCCTACACGGATCCGCAGATCTTCGCGCAGGAGCAGGAGCGCATATTCGAGACCATGTGGTTCTGCGTCGCGCGCGCCTCGGAGCTGGCGAAGCCCGGCGCCTTCCGCACCGTAGACGTGGGCCGCGAGAGCATCCTCGTCACCCGGGCGCGTGACAACTCCATCCGTGCGTACTTCAACGTGTGCCGGCACCGTGGAGCCAAGCTCTGCACCGAGGAGGCCGGCGAGGTCAAGCGTGCCTTCCAGTGCCCGTACCACGCCTGGACCTACGACCTGAACGGCAAGCTCGTAGCGGCGCCCAACCTCACCAAGATGCCCGATGTCGGCCGCACCGAGTACGGCCTGGTGAGTGTGGCGGTGCGGGAATGGCTCGGCTATGTGTGGGTCTGCCTGGCGGAGAACCCGCCCTCCTTCGAGGAGGACGTCATCGGTGAGGTCGTCGCCCGTCTCGGCGACGTCGAGTCGATCGAGCGTTACGGCATCGAGAGCCTCTCCGTCGGCAAGCGGATCGTCTACGACGTGAAGGCCAACTGGAAGCTCATCATCGAGAACTTCATGGAGTGCTACCACTGTGCCACGATTCACCCCGAACTCACCGAAGTCCTGCCTGAGTTCGCGGACGGTTACGCGGCCCAGTACTACGTGGGCCATGGTGCCGAGTTCGGTGAGGAGGTCCAGGGCTTCACCGTGGACGGCTCGGAGGGCCTGGACCGCATTCCCGGGGTCGCCGAGGACCAGGACCGCCGCTACTACGCCATCACCGTCCGGCCGCAGGTCTTCATCAACCTCGTGCCCGACCACGTGATCTTCCACCGGATGTATCCGGTGTCCGTGGACCGCACGATCGTCGAGTGTGACTGGCTCTACCTCCCGCACGTCGTCGAGAGCGGCAAGGACGTCAGCCGGTCCGTGGAACTCTTCCACCGGGTCAACCAGCAGGACTTCGACGCCTGCGAGCGCACGCAGCCCGGAATGAGCTCCCGGATGTACGCCAAGGGGGGCGTGCTGGTGCCCAGCGAGCACCACATCGGCGTCTTCCACGACTGGGTGAACGAGCGCCTGGGCACGCCTCAGGGGTGACTCAGCCCAGGTAGCCCATCCGGTGGCTGATCTCCTCGGCGCCCTTGATCAGCACCGGGGAGAGCTCGTGCAGGCGCTCCTCGGTGAACCGGTAGGAGGGCCCGGAGGCGCTGAGCGCCGCGATGACCTCGCCGTCCCGGTTGCGGACCGGCGCGGCCATGGCGTGCAGACCGATCTCCAGCTCTTCCAGGGTGAAGGCGTAGCCCCGCTCCCGCGCCTCGGCGAGGTTCTTCTCGAGCTTCGTCTTCGCGGTGATGGTGTGCGGGGTGACCTTCTTCATGCCGACGGCGGACAGCAGCGCGGCGCGCTCCTTCGCGGGCAGGTGGGCCAGCAGGATCTTGCCGCTCGACGTGGCGTGCAGCGGCGTCAGCTGGCCGACCCAGTTGTGCGCGGTGACCGCGCCCGGGCCGCGCACCTGGTAGAGGTTGATCGCGTAGTGCTCCTGCATGACGGCGATGTTGACGGTCTCGCCGATCTCCGCGGCGAGGCGTTCGCAGACCGGGCGGCCCTGCTGTGTGATGTCGATACGGCCGGTGACTGCGCCGGCCAGGCGGACGATGCCGAAGCCGAGCCGGTACTTGCCGCGCTCGCCGGCCTGCTCCACCAGGCCGCGCGCCTCCAGGGCGCCGAGCAGGCGGAAGGCAGTGGACTTGTGCACGTCGATCTCGCCCGCCACCTCGCTGACGCCCGCTTCGCCACGCTGGGCGAGGATCTCCAGGACGCTGATGGCGCGGTCCACCGACTGCACGCCGCCGGCTTGCGAATTCGACGTTTCTGTGTCAGGGCTGTAGTTGCTCACAGTGAAACTATACGCGTAGTAAACAACGCCCTTGCAAGTAACCGTACCGAAACGAAGGCGTTGGAAGTTGCGCTGTTCGCAACCTGGTGCGTATAGCGCGACCGGGTTTAGCATGCCTCGCATATCTACGGCGCGAGCGAGACGAGGCACCATGGCTCCCCTGCAATACGACTTCGTCATCGTCGGTGGCGGTTCGGCCGGCAGTGCACTGGCGAACAGACTCTCCGCTGACCCGGCCAACCGGGTGCTGGTCCTGGAGGCAGGCCGGTCGGACTACCCGTGGGACGTCTTCGTCCACATGCCGGCGGCGCTGACCTACCCGATCGGCAGCCGGTTCTACGACTGGAAGTACGAGTCCGAGCCCGAACCTCACATGGGCGGCAGGCGCATCTACCACGCGCGCGGCAAGGTGCTGGGCGGCTCCAGCAGCATCAACGGCATGATCTTCCAGCGCGGCAACCCCATGGACTACGAGCGCTGGGCCGCCGACCCGGGCATGGAGACCTGGGACTACGCACACTGTCTGCCGTACTTCCGGCGGATGGAGAACTGTCTGGTGGCCGACCCGGACGACGAGTTCCGCGGCCACGACGGCCCCCTCGTCCTGGAGCGCGGCCCGGCGACCAACCCCCTCTTCGGCGCCTTCCTGAAGGCCGCCCAGGAGGCGGGCCACGCCCCCACCGACGACGTCAACGGCTATCGGCAGGAAGGTTTCGCCAAGTTCGACCGAAATGTCCATTGCGGACGCCGTCTGTCGGCCTCGAAGGCATACCTCAAGCCCGCGATGAGGCGGCCGAACCTCACCGTCAAGACCCGGGCCTTCGTCACCCGCGTCCTCTTCGAGGGCAAGCGCGCCGTCGGTGTCGAGTTCCAGCGCGGCTGGGGAGCGCTCCAGCAGGTCCGCGCCAGGGAAGTCATCCTCTGCGGCGGCGCCATCAACTCCCCGCAGTTGCTCCAGCTCTCCGGCGTCGGCAACGCCGAGGAACTGCGCGCCCTCGGCATCGACGTCGTCCACCACCTCCCGGGCGTCGGCGAGAACATGCAGGACCACCTGGAGGTCTACGTCCAGTACGCCTGCAAGCAGCCGGTCTCCATGCAGCCGTACATGGCGAAGTGGCGCGCCCCCTTCATCGGACTGCAGTGGCTCTTCCGCAAGGGTCCGGCTGCCACCAACCACTTCGAGGCAGGTGGCTTCGCCCGCAGCAACGAGGACGTCGACTACCCCAACCTGATGTTCCACTTCCTGCCGGTCGCGGTCCGCTACGACGGCTCCTCGCCCGCCGGTGGCCATGGCTACCAGGTGCACGTCGGACCCATGTACTCGGACGCCATCGGCTCGGTGAAGATCAAGAGCAAGGACCCGCGCGAGCACCCGGCGCTGCGCTTCAACTACCTCTCCACCGAGCAGGACCGCCGCGAATGGGTCGAGGCGATCCGCGTGGCCCGCAAGCTCCTCAACCAGCCCGCGCTCGCCCCCTACAACGGTGGGGAGATCTCGCCGGGACCGTCGGTGGAGACGGACGAGGAGATCCTCGCCTGGGTCGCGAAGGAGGGCGAGACCGCCCTGCACCCATCCTGCACCTGCAAGATGGGCACCGACGGGATGTCCGTCGTCGACCCCACGAGCATGCGGGTACACGGCGTGAAGGGTCTGCGTGTGGTGGACGCGTCGGTGATGCCTTACGTCACCAACGGCAACATCTACGCCCCGGTGATGATGATCGCCGAGAAGGCCGCCGATCTGATCCTCGGCAAGGAGCCGCCGGAGCCGTCGAAGGCCGCGTACTACCGCCACCGCGACGTCCAGAAGCAGGCGGAGTAGGCGTTGGGCGCCGCAGGGCTCCGGGCGCTGCTGGACAGCGTCCGCTACGAGGTGCTGCCCGCAAAGGCGACCGAGGACAAGGTCCTCGCCCATGTCCCGCGCGACGTCGTCGTCACCGTGACGGCGTCGCCGGTCAAGGGCCTGGAACCGACCCTCGATCTCGCCGGCCGGCTCGCGGCGCACGGTTACCGGGTCGTCCCGCACGTACCGGCGCGGCTGCTGCGGGACGACCTGCACCTGAAGGAGGTCACGGGCCGACTCCGCGAGGCGGGCGTGGACGACATCTTCGTCCCGGCCGGCGACGCCGACCCGCCCGCCGGGGCGTACGAGGGGGCGCTGCCGGTGCTGCGCAGGTTGAGCGAGCTGGGCAGGCCCTTCACTCACGTCGGCGTCACCGGCTACCCCGAGAGCCATCCGCTCATCCACGACGACGTCACCATCCAGGCGATGTGGGACAAGCGCGAGCACGCCACGTACATCGTGAGCAACCTCTGCTTCGACCCGCGGGTGCTGGGGGAGTGGCTCGTTCGTATACGGCGCCGGGACGTCACCCTGCCGGTCCATGTGGGCATTGCGGGGCCCGTACAGCGGGCGAAGCTGCTGGCGATGGCCACGAAGATCGGGGTGGGGGAGTCGACACGCTTCCTGACGAAGCACGCCTCGTGGTTCCTGCGTTTCGCGGCACCCGGAGGGTATGCACCCGAGAGGCTGCTGACCCGCACGGAGGAGGCCATCACCGCACCCTCGGCGGGGGTGGCCGGTCTGCACCTGTTCACGTTCAACCAGATCGCCGAAACGGAGCGGTGGCGCCGCGCGCTGCTGGACCGGCTGGGCGGCTGAACCAGGAGAAGGATGGCAACGGACACCGATTGGAAGCTGCCTCGAACCTTCAACAGCACATCAGGTGACGTCCGTTGGGACCGGCTGGGGCAGCCCGGCCGACTGCCGGTCGTCCTTCTGCACGGCACCCCGTTCTCCTCGTATGTCTGGCGTGCCGTCGCCCGCTCGCTCGCCCGACACCATCAGGTGTTCGTCTGGGACATGCCCGGCTACGGGACCTCCGAGAAGGCAGTGGGCCAGGATGTGTCCCTGGCCGCCCAGGGACAGGTCTTCACCGAGCTCCTGAGCCACTGGGGTCTGGAGGAACCGCTCGTGGTCGCCCACGACTTCGGCGGCGCGGTCGCCTTACGGGCGCATCTGCTGCACGGCGCCCCCTACCGGGCCCTCGCACTGGTGGATCCGGTCGCGCTGGCGCCGTGGGGCTCTCCGTTCTTCCGGCTGGTCGGCGAGCACTCCGATGTTTTCGAGCAGTTGCCGCGCGCACTCCTACCGACAGATCGCCCAGGCCGACCAGCGTTACACCGACGAGATCCAGGCCGGTACAGCGGGATCGGCGTCCCCACGCTTGTCTGCTGGGGCGAGGACGACACCTGGGTCCCGGTGGCGAAGGGGCGCGAGCTCGCCGCTCTCATCCCCGGCGCGCGATTCGAACCGATCGCCGGCGCCGGCCACCTTGTCCAGGAGGACGCCCCGCGGAACTCACAGCCGCGCTCATCGCCTTCCTCCACCAGCCGCTCTGATCGAGGAACAGCGCGCGTGGGCCGTATACGACAAGGGCGGGACCGGAATCCGGTCCCGCCCCACGATCAGTGCGGCTCAGCGGAAGACCACCGTGCGGTTGCCGTCCACCATCACGCGGCTCTCGCTGTGCCACTTCACCGCGTGCGCGAGCACCTGCGCCTCCACGTCCCGCCCTACCGTGACCAGCTCACCGGGGTCGAGCGAGTGGTCCACCCTGACCACGTCCTGATCGATGATCTGGCCCTCGTCGAGGTCCGGCGTCACATAGTGCGCCGTCGCGCCGACGAGCTTCACTCCGCGCGCGTAGGCCTGCTCGTAGGGGCGCGCGCCCTTGAAGCTGGGGAGGAAGGAGTGGTGGATATTGATGGCGCGGCCCTCCAGCTGCTTGCACAGGTCGTCGGAGAGGATCTGCATGTAGCGGGCCAGCACCACCAGGTCGATGTCCAGCTCACGCACGAGCTCCAGCAGCCGCGCCTCGGCGTCCGCCTTGGTCTCCTTGGTCACCGGGATGTGGTGGAAGGGGATGCCGTACGTCTCCGCGAGTCCCTCGAAGTCCCGGTGGTTGGAGACGATCGCGGGGATCTCGATGTTGAGGGCGCCGGTGCGCCGGCGGAAGAGCAGGTCGTTCAGGCAGTGGCCGAACTTGGACACCATGATCAGCGTCCGGGTCGGCGTGGCCGCGTCGCTCAGGGGCCAGGAGATGCCGTAGGCCTGGGCCACGGGACCGAACCGGTAACGCAGTTGTTCCAGCTCGGCGTTTGGATCGGAAACGTCGAAGTGGACCCTCATGAAGAAGCGGCCCTGGAGCCGATCGTCGAACTGCTGGCTTTCCAGGATGTTGCCGGAGTTCCTGACGAGGAAGCCGCTCACGGCGTGGACCAGTCCGGCGCTGTCCGGACAGGAGAGGGTGAGGACGTACTCACGGCCAGATTGCGGTCGAGGGAACTTAGGGGACACGTCGGCCTCCGTCGGTGCGCATTGCACAACATGGTGAGCGATACGCAACATGGTCGGCTCGGTGTTGCTTGTGGTCAAGGGCGGCCGGGTAAGTGATCGCATGGCCAAATCGTCATCGGTCAACCTCTTGACGTCTGTTCGGGCATTCGCCAAGGTGTTCCACCACAAGCAATCCGGTGCACGATGCGCAACGAATTTCGGTTGAAAGGCTCGGCGCGTGGCAGACCTGTATGTGGATGGCGAATGGCGGGACCCGGTGGCCGGTGGGCACCGGGACATCCGATGTCCCGCTGACGGCACGCTCGCGGCGACCGTCTCGGAAGCGACACGCACCGACACCGAGGCGGCGATCGCCGCGGCCCGCCGGGCCTTCGACGAGGGGCCCTGGCCGAGCTCCTCCGAGCGAGAGCGCGGCGCACTGCTGCTGCGCACCGCCGACCTCATCGAGCGCGACGCCAAGGAATTCGCCCGCGCGGAGTCTCTGGACACCGGCAAGCGGCTGGTGGAGAGCGAGTACGACATCGCCGATGTCGTCTCCTGCTTCCGCTACTACGGCGGCCTCGGAGGCACCGACGCCGGCCGGGTGATCGACACCGGCCGCGATGACGCCGTAAGTTGCGTCGTGTATGAGCCGGTTGGCGTGTGCGGACTGATCATCCCTTGGAACTACCCGCTGTTGCAGGCGAGTTGGAAGGTGGCCCCCGCACTCCTCGCCGGCAACACGATCGTCCTCAAGCCCAGTGAGCTCACCCCCTCCACCTCGATCCTGCTGATGAAGGCACTGGAGGAGGCAGGGCTCCCGGCGGGCGCCGCGAACCTCGTCCTGGGCACCGGGTCCGAGGTGGGCGCACCACTGTCCGAGGACCCGGCCGTGGACATGGTCTCCTTCACCGGAGGTCTGGAGACCGGCCAGCGCATCATGGCCACCGCCGCCGCGACCGTGAAGAAGGTCGCGCTGGAGCTCGGCGGCAAGAACCCGAACGTCGTTTTCGCCGACGCCGACTTCGAGACGGCCGTGGACTTCGCCCTCACGGCCGTCTTCCTGCACTCGGGGCAGGTCTGCTCGGCCGGTGCACGGCTGATCGTCGAGGACTCGCTGCACGACCGCTTCGTCGACGAGGTCGTCCGCCGAGCCCGGCACATCCGCCTCGGCGGTCCTTTCGACCCCGAGGCCGAGACCGGAGCACTGATCTCCGCACAGCACCGGGAGAAGGTCGAGGCGTACGTCGCGTCCGGCCTCGCCGAAGGCGCCGTACTGCGCTGCGGCGGCGCACGGCCCGACGACCCCGCGCTGGCGAACGGCCACTACTACCTGCCCACCGTGCTCGACGAGTGCCGGCAGGACATGCGCGTGGTGCACGAGGAGTCGTTCGGGCCGGTGCTCACCGTGGAGCGCTTCACCGACGAGGACGACGCCGTACGCATCGCCAACGACACCGAGTACGGACTCGCCGGAGCCGTGTGGACGCAGGACGCCGGCAAGGCCCAGCGGGTTGCCCGGCGGCTGCGCCACGGCACGGTGTGGATCAACGACTACCACCCCTATGTGCCGCAAGCGGAATGGGGTGGCTTCGGGCATTCGGGTGTGGGCCGGGAGTTGGGACCGACCGGCCTGAACGAGTACCGAGAGCCCAAACACATCTGGCAGAACATCCAACCCCGGCCGCAGCACTGGTTCCGCGGCTGAACGCCGAAAGAAGGTCGAACGTGACCACACAGACCGAGGTGCTGCAGCGGCTCGGCACGCCCCAGGACTCGGGCTCCACCCCGATCATATCCGTGCGCAGGCTGTGGAAGGTGTTCGGGCCGAAGGCCGACCAGGTCCCGGACTCCGAGGAGCTGTGCGGGCTCACCCGCCGCGAGCTCATGGACCGCACCGGATGCACCGCCGCCGTACGCGACGTCCACTTCGACGTCTCGCCCGGTGAGGTCTTCGTCGTCATGGGCCTGTCCGGCTCCGGCAAGTCCACGTTGGTGCGATGTCTGACCCGGCTGATCGAACCCACCGTCGGTGAGGTCGTGTTCGAGGGCGAGGACATCCGCGAGGCGGACGACAAGCGCCTGCGCGACCTGCGGCGCCGGAAGTTCTCCATGGTGTTCCAGCACTTCGGTCTGCTGCCTCACCGCCGCGTCGTCGACAACGTGGCGTTCGGTCTGGAGATCCGCGGCATGGGCAAGGCCGAGCGCACCAGGCGGGCCCAGGAGGTCGTCGAGCTGGTCGGCCTCGCGGGCTATGAGAACTCCTACCCCGACCAGCTGTCCGGCGGTATGCAGCAGCGCGTCGGTCTGGCCCGTGCGCTGGCCGGTGATCCGGACGTGCTCTTCTTCGACGAGCCGTTCTCGGCGCTCGACCCGCTGATCCGCCGCGACATGCAGAACGAGGTCATCCGCCTGCACCACGAGGTCGGCAAGACGATGGTGTTCATCACCCACGACCTCTCCGAGGCCCTCAAGCTGGGCGACCGCATCCTGATCATGCGCGACGGCAAGATGGTCCAGTGCGGCACCGGCGACGAGCTGGTGGGTGCCCCGGCGGACGACTACGTGCGCGAGTTCGTGAAGGACGTGCCGCGCGGCGACGTGCTGACCCTGCGGTGGATCATGCGCCCGCCGGCGGACGGCGACGCCCTGGACGGTCCCGAGCTGGGCCCGGACGTCGTGGTGAAGGAGGCCACCCGGGCGGTGCTCGCGGCCGACAAGCCGGTCAAGGTCGTCGAGAACGGCAAGCTGCTCGGCATCGTCGGCGACGAGGAGATCCTCGTGGTGGTCGCCGGGCAGGAAGGCGGCGCGTGATGACCGTCGCCGTGGAGAAAACAGAGAAACCGGAGAAGACTCAGGCCGTGGAGCAGGCCGCTCCCGCCAAGAGCGTGCGCAAGGTCAGCCGGTCCATGGTGGTGGCGGCGATCCTCGTCGTCTGGCTGGTGCTGTTCCTTGTGCTGCGCGGAAAGCAGACCCTGGCCCTGGCCGCGGCGGACCTGACTGATCTGCACCGGTGGTTCAACGACGTCAACGACTCGATCGGCGCGAACCGCAACTCCAACCCGCTCTTCCTGTACTTCTTCAACGAGATCCGCCTGGTCATCGACTCCCTGGTGACCTTCGTCCAGGAGCTGATCTCACAGCCCTCCGTCGACCGCCCCGTCCCGCAGATCGGCTGGCTGGGTGTCGTCGGCATCGCCGGCTATGTCTCCTGGGCCGTGGGCAACTGGCGGGTCGCGCTGCTGGCGGTGGCCGGCTTCACCTTCCTGGGCCTGCAGGGCCTGTGGCAGGAGAGCATGGACACCCTGGCGCTCACCGTCTCCGCGGTGTTCGTGGCGCTGCTGTTCGCGATCCCGCTGGGTGTGTGGGCGGGGCTGTCCGATCGGGTCAACCGGATCATCACGCCCTTCCTGGACTTCATGCAGACGATGCCGACCTTCGTCTACCTGGCCCCGCTGACCCTCTTCTTCCTCATCGGCCCGGCGTCCGCCACCATCGCCACGCTGATCTATGCGGCTCCGCCCGCGATCCGCATCACCGCGCACGCCATCCGTTCCGTACCGAAGACCACGGTCGAGGCGGCCGACTCGCTGGGTGCCACGCGACGGCAGGCCCTGATGAAGGTTCTGCTGCCGATGTCCAAGCGGACCGTGGTCATGGGCGTGAACCAGACCATCATGGCCGCTCTGGCCATGGTGACCATCGCCGCCTTGATCGACGCGCCCGGCCTCGGCAAGACGGTCGTCCAGGCGCTGCAGTCGCTCGACGTCGGCACGGCCTTCAACGCGGGTCTGGCCATCGTGGTCATGGCCATAGTGCTGGACCGGGTCACCACGGCGGCGAGCGGACGCGAGGAGGCGGCCCGGCGTTCGAAGTACCGCTTTCTGACCTGGCGACGCCCGTTGCTGGGCGTGGGCGCGGCGGTCACGGCTGTCCTGATCTACCTGTCGCACACCTATGTATGGGCGGCGGAGTTCCCCGGCGAGGGAGGCACCGGCAGTGCCGTCTCGAGCGGGGCCGACACCGTGACCACCTGGGCGCAGGACAACCTGTCGGGCATCACCAACGCCTTCCGCGACGCCATCACCAACGGTCTGCTCAACCCGTTCCAGACACTGCTCACCGACTCCCCGTGGTGGCTCGTGGGCGCGGCCCTGATCGCGCTCGGTGTCGTCCTCGGCGGCTGGCGCGCCGGCATCACCACGACGGTGTGCGTGGGACTGCTGGTCGGCACCGGAGTGTGGTCGGACAGCATGACGACGCTGGCGTCGACCGTCGTCGCCACGGTGCTCGTGATGCTGCTCGGCATGGTCTTCGGCGTGTGGATGGGACGCAGCGCGCTCGTGGACCGGATGCTCAGGCCCAGCCTGGACGCGGCACAGGTCATGCCGCCGTTCGTCTATCTCGTGCCGTTCCTCGCGCTGTTCGGCGCGACCCGCTTCACGGCAATCGTCGCCGCCGTCGTCTACGCGGCTCCCGTCGCCATGAAGATCATCGCGGACGGGGTGCGGAACGTGCCCGCCACCACCGTGGAGGCGGCCACCTCCGCCGGGTGCAACACCTGGCAGATCATCACCAAGGTCCAACTGCCGATGGCACGCGGCGCCCTGACTCTCGCCACCAACCAGGGCCTGATCTACGTGCTGTCGATGGTTGTGGTGGGCGGCCTGGTGGGCGCGGGCGCCCTCGGCTACGACGTCGTGGCCGGCTTCTCGCAGGGACAGCTGTACGGGAAGGGGCTCGCCGCGGGGCTGGCCATCGTCCTTCTCGGAGTCATGTTCGACCGGATCACTCAGGCAGCGGCGCGGCGTGCCGGCGCGTAAGGAGCAACTGACCATGGCAGGGCAAGCAAGACAGTGGAGAGTCGGCGCGGCCGGCATAGCGGTCCTCGGCCTCACCCTCACCGCCTGCGGCGGTGCGAAGGTCGGTGACAGTTCCTCGGAGGCCGGCGGCTCGGGCAGCTCCGGCAAGTGCGGCACCTTCAACCTCGCGGTCAACCCGTGGGTGGGGTACGAGGCCAACGCGGCGGTCATCGCCTACGTCGCGGAGAACGACCTCGGCTGCAAGGTCACCAAGAAGGACCTGAAGGAAGAGATCGCCTGGCAGGGCTTCGGGACGGGCGAGGTCGACGCCGTCGTCGAGAACTGGGGCCACGACGACCTGAAGAAGAAGTACATCACCGACCAGAAGACCGCCGTCGACGCCGGCCCGACCGGCAACGAAGGCCTCATCGGCTGGTACGTGCCGCCGTGGCTGGCCAAGGAACACCCGGACATCACCGACTGGAACAACCTCAACAAGTACGCGGCCGAGTTCAAGACGTCCGAGTCCGGCGGCAAGGGCCAACTCCTCGACGGCGACCCGTCGTTCGTGACCAACGACGAGGCCCTGGTGAAGAACCTGAAGCTGGACTACAAGGTCGTGTACGCGGGCAGCGAGACCGCCCTCATCCAGGCCTTCCGCAAGGCGGAGAAGGACAAGGAATGGGTGATCGGCTACTTCTACGAGCCGCAGTGGTTCATGTCCGAGGTACGGCTGGTGAAGGTCAAGCTGCCCGAGTACAAGGCGGGCTGCGACGCCGACGCCGAGAAGGTCAACTGCGACTACCCCGTGTACAAGCTGGACAAGATCGTCAGCGCGAAGTTCGCCGAGTCGGGCAGCCCGGCCTATGACCTGGTGAAGAACTTCACCTGGACGAACGACGACCAGAACGTCGTGGCGAAGTACATCGCGGTGGACAAGATGACCCCCGAGGCGGCGGCGGAGAAATGGGTCGAGGCCAACCGCGACAAGGTGGACGCCTGGCTCAAGTAGCGCCGGAAGTCGGGAGTCGGAAGCCGGTCGGAACATGCCCGGTGGGCGGTGTGCGCGGGGTGCGCACCGCCCACCGGGCATTGCCGTGTTCCGGCCGGTTTTCCGAGGTCGCGGACCCCTTGACACCCACCTGCACGGAAGGCACATTGAGTTGCGCAACCTGAATCAAGTTGCGTAGACAGCAACTGGATCGGCTCGACTGGTTATCAAACCGGAGGTGCGGCGATGGCGGGACCGCGAGTGGTCATCATCGGAGCGGGCGTCGTTGGCGCGGCACTCGCGGACGAGATCTCCGCGCGAGGCTGGACCGAAGTGACCGTGGTCGACCAGGGCCCGCTCCCCGCCACCGGGGGCTCCACCTCGCACGCCCCGGGCCTGGTCTTCCAGACGAACTCCTCCAAGACCATGACCGAGCTGGCCCGCTACACCGTCGAGAAGTTCTGCTCCCTCGATGTCGACGGCAAGCCCTGCTTCCTGCAGGTCGGCGGGCTGGAAGTGGCGACCACCCCCGAGCGTCTCGCGGAGTTGCACCGCCGCCACGGCTGGATCTCCGCCTGGGGCATCGAGTCACGGATCCTGACTCCCGACGAGTGCGTCGAGCAGCACCCGCTGGTCAACCGCGACAAGGTCCTCGGCGGCCTCCTCGTCCCGACGGACGGCCTCGCCAAGGCCGTCCTCGCCGTCGAGGCGCAGATCCGCCGGGCCACCGAGCGCGGCGTGCGCTTCCTGGCCCGCCACGAGGTCCTCGACGTACTGCGGGCCGACGGCGAGGTGACCGGCGTCCTGACCGACCAGGGCGAGATCCCCGCCGACATCGTCGTGTGCTGCGCCGGCATCTGGGGCCCGAAGATCGCCCGCATGGTCGGCATGAACCTGCCGCTCACGCCGCTCGCCCACCAGCTGGCCTGGACCGGCCCCGTCCCGGCCCTGGCCGGCCAGACCGAGGAAGCGGTCCGCCCGATCCTGCGCCACCAGGACGCCGACCTCTACTACCGCGACCGCTTCGACGGCCTGGGCATCGGCTACTACGGCCACCGCGCGATGCCGATCTCCGCCGACGACATCCTCTCCGTGGACGAGGCCGACCAGATGCCGTCGGTCCTGAAGTTCACCGAGGAGGACTTCGAGGACGCCTGGACCGAGACCCAGTCCCTGCTCCCCGCGACCATGGAAGCGAAGGTCGAGGAGGGCATCAACGGCCTGTTCTCCTTCACCACCGACAACTTCCCGCTCCTCGGCGAGTCCCCGGACGTCAAGGGCTTCTGGGTCGCCGAGGCCGTGTGGGTCACCCACTCCGCGGGCGTGGGGCGGGCGATGGCCGAATGGCTGGTCGACGGCCACTGCTCGTCCTTCGACCTGCACGAGTGCGACGTCAACCGCTTCGAGCCGCACCAGCTGTCCCCGGAGTACGTCCTGGCCCGCGACTGCCAGAACTTCGTGGAGGTCTACGACATCCTCCACCCCCTCCAGCCCTCGGGTGACCCGCGTCCGATCCGCACCAGCCCCTTCCACCCTCGCCAGCAGGAGCACGGCGCCTTCTTCCTGGAGGCGAACGGCTGGGAGCGCCCGCAGTGGTACGAGGCCAACGCGTCCCTGGTCGAAGGCCGTAGCATTCCCACCCCCAACGACTGGGCAGCCCAGTACTGGTCTCCCATCGTCGGCGCCGAGGCGCAGGTCACCCGCGAGACCGTCGCGATGTACGACATGACGGCCCTCAAGCGCCTGGAGGTGAGCGGCCCAGGCGCCTCCGCCTTCCTGGAGCGCCTGTGCACCGGCAAGGTCGCCAAGTCCGTCGGCTCGGTCACCTACACCCTGCTCCTCGACCACGACGGTGGCATCCGCAGCGACATCACCGTCGCCCGCCTGGCCCGCGACCTCTTCCAGGTCGGCGCCAACGGCAACCTGGACCTCGACTGGTTCACCCGCCACCTCCCCACCGACGGCACGGTCCAGGTACGTGACATCACCCCCGGCACCTGCTGCATCGGCCTGTGGGGCCCGCTCGCCCGCAAGGTCCTGCAACCCTTGACGGACGAGGACTTCTCCAACGACGGCCTGAAGTACTTCCGCGCCAAGCGCGCCTACATCGGCTCGGTGCCCGTCACCGCAATGCGCCTGAGTTACGTCGGTGAGCTCGGCTGGGAGCTCTACACCACCGCCGACCAGGGCCTGAAGCTGTGGGACACCCTGTGGCAGGCGGCGGGGCCCCTCGGCGGCGTCATCGCCGGCCGCGGCGCCTTCAACAGCCTCCGGCTGGAGAAGGGCTACCGCTCCTTCGGCACCGACATGACCTACGAGCACGACCCCTACGAGGCCGGCGTCGGTTTCGCCGTCAAGCTCGACAAGAACGACTTCATCGGCAAGGCCGCGCTGGAGCGCCGTAAGGAAAACGTGCGGCGCAAGCTGACCTGCCTCACCATCGACGACCCGCGGTCGGTGGTCATGGGCAAGGAGCCGGTGTACGACGGGGACCGTGCGGTCGGCTACGTCACCAGCGCCGCCTATGGCTACACGATCGGCAAGGGCATCGCCTACGCCTGGCTCCCGGCCGAGCTCACCGCCCCCGGCACGACCGTGCACATCGGCTACTTCGACCAGCGCGTCGAGGCGGTCGTCGCCGAGGAGCCCCTGTTCGACCCCACCATGTCTCGCCTCCGTGGCTGACACCCAGAGTCGACTCCGAGGGAAGGAACACCGCCGGTGAACGCACAGCTGCTCGACGGCAAGGCGACCGCCGCCGACATCCGCCGCGAACTCGGGGAGCGCGTAGCCAAGTTGACGGCCACCGTCGGCCGCCCGCCGGGCCTGGGCACCGTGCTGGTCGGCGACGACCCGGGCAGTCACGCCTACGTCGCCGGAAAGCACCGCGACTGCGCCCAGGTGGGCATCGCGTCCATCCGCCGGGACCTGCCCGCCGACGCGTCGCAGCAGCAGGTCGAGGAGACGATCGACGAGCTCAACACCGACCCGGCCTGCACCGGCTACATCGTCCAGCTCCCGCTCCCGCGCCACCTGGACGCCAACGCCGTACTGGAACGCATGGACCCGGCCAAGGACGCCGACGGACTGCACCCTGTCAACCTCGGCCGACTCGCCCTGGGCGTCGAGGCCCCGCTGCCGTGCACCCCGCGCGGCATCGTCGAACTGCTCCGCCGCCACGACGTACCCCTCGCCGGGGCGCGGGTGTGTGTGATCGGCCGGGGCATCACGGTCGGTCGCCCCATCGGCCTCCTCCTCACCCGCCGCTCCGAGAACGCCACCGTGACTCTGTGCCACACCGGCACCAAGGGCCTGGCCTGGCACGTACGCGAGGCCGACATCGTCATCGCGGCCGCCGGCTCACCCGGCCTGGTCACCAAGGACATGCTGTGCCCCGGCGCGGCGGTCCTGGACGTAGGCATCACCCGCGCCGACCAGGGGCTGGTCGGCGATGTGCACCCGGACGCCGCCCAGGTCGCCGGATGGCTCGCCCCCATGCCCGGGGGCGTGGGACCCATGACGCGGGCCATGCTGCTCGCCAACGTCGTCGAGGCCGCCGAGAGGAACGCCACCGCCGCATGAACGCTCCAGTCCCCAAGTACCCGCAGTATCCGCACCTTTCAGAAGACGGAGACGTCCGATGAGCCCCCGCACCCCCGGCGCCGACCTCCCCGACCACCCCGACTGGCTGTGGCGTACGCCCGAGCCCAAGCGGTCGTACGACGTAGTGATCGTCGGCGGTGGCGGTCACGGCCTGGCCACCGCCCACTACCTGGCGAAGAACCACGGCATCACGAACGTCGCCGTGCTGGAGAAGGGCTGGCTCGCGGGCGGCAACATGGCCCGCAACACCACGATCATCCGCTCCAACTACCTGTGGGACGAGAGCGCCGGCATCTACGAGCACGCGCTCAAGCTGTGGGAGGGACTGGCGGAGGAGCTCGACTACCCGATCCTCTTCTCCCAGCGCGGCGTGCTGAACCTCGCGCACAGCCTGCAGGACGTCCGCGACAGTGTGCGCCGCGTGGAGGCGAACCGCCTCAACGGCGTGGACGCGGAGTGGCTCGACGCGGACGGCGTCAAGGAAGTCTGCCCGATCGTCAACATCTCCCCGGACGTGCGCTACCCGGTCCTGGGCGCCACCTACCAGCCACGCGCCGGCATCGCCAAGCACGACCACGTCGCCTGGGGCCTGGCCCGCTCCGCGGACGCCGCAGGCATCGACATCATCCAGAACTGCGAGGTCACCGGCCTGGACGTGGTCGGCAACCGAGTGGTCGGAGTCCAGACCAACCTCGGCCCCATCGCCGCCGGCAAGGTGGCGCTCTGCTCGGCGGGCCACACCTCGGTCCTCGCCGCGATGGCGGGCATCGAACTCCCCCTCCAGAGCCACCCGTTGCAGGCGCTCGTGTCGGAGCTGCTGGAGCCCGTGCACCCGACCGTCGTCATGTCCAACGCGGTCCACGTGTACGTCAGCCAGGCCCACAAGGGCGAGCTGGTCATGGGGGCGGGCATCGACGCCTACAACTCCTACACCCAGCGCGGCGCCTTCCACATCATCGAAGAGCAGATGTCGGCGGCCCTGGAACTGTTCCCCGTCTTCGCCCGCGCCCACGTCCTGCGCACCTGGGGCGGCATCGTGGACGTCAGCCCCGACGCCTCGCCGATCATCGGGCTCACCCCCGTCGACAACCTCTACCTCAACTGCGGATGGGGAACGGGCGGTTTCAAGGCCACCCCGGGCGTCGGCTGGGTCTACGCCCACACCATCGCCCACGACACCCCGCACGCTCTCAACGCCCCCTTCTCGCTCGACCGTTTCACCACCGGCGCGCTCGTCGACGAGCACGGCGCGGCCGCGGTGGCCCACTAGGGAGCCGATCCATGCTGCTCATCCCCTGCCCGTGGTGCGGGCCCCGCGACGAGGCCGAGTTCCACTACGGCGGCCAGGCCCACGTGCCGTATCCGGAGGACCCGGCGTCCCTCAGCGACGAGGAGTGGGCCCGGTACCTGTTCTTCCGCGACAACCTGAAGGGCCCCTTCGCCGAGCGCTGGAGCCACGCGGCGGGCTGCCGCCGGTGGTTCAACGCGGTGCGGGACACTTCGACGAACGAGATCTTGACGGTGTACAGGTCGGGAGAGGAACGCCCGGTAACCATTGAGCCGAGGCCGGCTGTCTCAGCCCGTCCGGCGTTTGAGGACAAGGCCCTTTCGGGGCCGACGGGGGTCCAGGGGGCAGAGCCCCCTGGCAGGGTCGAAGGGGCGGAGCCCCTTCAGGATGGGACGGGTAGGGGCGGCGGGGGCGAGACTCAGCCGTTCCGCCACACCACCCGCGGCCGAATCGACCGCGACACCCCCCTCACCTTCATCTTCGACGGCACCGAATACCGAGGCTACCGAGGCGACACCCTCGCCTCCGCCCTCCTCGCGAACGGCGTCATCCAGGCCGGCACCAGCATCAAGTTCGGCCGCCCCCGCGGCATCTTCTCCGCCGGTGTGGAGGAGCCCAACGCGGTCGTCCAGATCGAGGCCCCGTTCCCCGAGCCGATGCTCCCCGCGACGACGGTCGAGCTCTACGACGGCCTCGTGGCAACCAGCCTCCCCGGCCAGGGCCGCCTCGCCACCGAACCGGACCCCGCCCGCTACGACGCCGTACACGCCCACTGCGACCTGCTGGTCGTCGGCGCGGGCCCGGCCGGCCTCGCGGCCGCGGCGGCAGCAGCAAAGAGCGGCGCGCGCGTCATCCTCGCCGACGACCAGCCGGAGCTGGGCGGCAGCCTCCTTGGCACGGCCGAACACCTCGACTGGGTGCAGAAGATCACCGGGCAGCTCGACACCGCCCCCGAGGTCCGCGTCCTGCGCCGTACCACCGTCTTCGGCTACTACGACGACAACCACCTCCTCGCCGTCGAGCGCCGTACCAACCACCTCGGCGCCGAGGCCCCCGAGAACGTCTCCCGCGAACGCGTCTGGCGCATCCGCGCCCGCCGCGTCGTCCTCGCCACCGGCGCCCACGAGCGCTCGCTGGCCTTCGCGGACAACGACCGCCCCGGAGTGATGCTGGCCTCCTCGGCCCGCACGCACGTCAACCGCCACGGCGTCCTGCCCGGCCGCCACGCGGTCGTCTTCACCACCAACGACAGCGCCTACGCCGCGGCGCTGGACCTCACCACGGCGGGCCTGGCCATCACGGCGATCGTCGACACGCGCCCCGAACCGGGGGAGTGGGCGGAGCGTGCGAGGGCGGCCGGCATCGAAGTCCTGCCCGACCACGCCGTCACCGGCACGGAAGGCGACACGCGCCTCACCGCCGTGACCGTCGCCCCGTACGGAGAGTCCGCGGGGCAGCGGCAGTTCGCCGCCGACCTGCTGCTGGTCTCCGGCGGCTGGAACCCGGTGGCGCACCTGTTCAGCCAGTCGGGCGGCAAGCTGCGCTACGACGAGACGCTGGGCTCCTTCGTGCCCGACACCTGCCACCAGGCGGTCGAGGTCGTGGGCAGTGCGAGCGGCGTCCTCGACCCGGCTGCCGTCCTGGCACAGGGCGCGGCCGCCGGTGCCCGCGCCGTCGAAGCCGAGGGATACCCGCCCGAGGCCCCCCGCCTCCCGGCGGTGCCTGCTCAGCCACGGCTGACGCCCCCCATGCATGTGTACGTCGTCCCGGGCACCCCCGACGCCCCCCGTTTCGTCGACCTCCAACGCGACGTCACCGTCGACGACCTGGCCCGCGCGACCGGCGCCGGTCTGCGCTCGGTCGAGCACACCAAGCGCTACACCACGGCCGGCACCGCCAACGACCAGGGCAAGACCTCCGGTGTCCTGGCCAGCGGCGTCGTCGCCGAGCTGCTCGGCGTGGACATCTCCGCGCTCGGCACGACGACGTTCCGCCCGCCCTACACCCCGGTCTCCTTCGCCGCCCTCGCGGGCCGCGACCGAGGCGCGCTGAGTGACCCGATCCGCACGACCGCCATCCACGAGTGGCATGTCGCGCACGGCGCCCTGTTCGAGAACGTCGGCCAGTGGAAGCGCCCCTGGTACTACCCGCAGGACGGCGAGGACATGGAGACCGCCGTGCTGCGCGAGTGCCGGGCGACCCGCGAGAGCGTGGGCTTCATGGACGCCTCAACTCTCGGCAAGATCGACGTCCAGGGCCCGGACGCCGGCGTCTTCCTCGACCGGCTCTACACCAACATGATGAGCACCCTGAAGGTCGGCATGATCCGCTACGGCGTGATGTGCCGCCCGGACGGCATGGTCTTCGACGACGGCACGGTCATCCGCGTCGCCCAGGACCGTTTCCTGGTCACCGCGACGACGGGCAACGCGGCCACGGTCCTGGACTGGATGGAGGAGTGGCTCCAGACGGAGTGGCCCGAGCTGAAGGTCCACTGCACGTCCGTGACCGAGCAGTGGGCCACGGTCGCCCTGGTCGGTCCGAAGTCCCGCGAGGTGCTCGGCTCGCTCGCGCCCCAACTCGCCGTCGCCAACGACGACTTCCCGTTCATGGCATGGCGCGAGACGACCGTCGCGGGCATCGAGGCCAGGGTGTGCCGGATCAGCTTCTCCGGAGAACTCGCCTACGAGATCAACGTGTCACCGTGGGAGGCCCTCGCCCTCTGGGAGGCCGTGTACGAGGCCGGCGCCCCGTACGGCATCACCCCGTACGGCACGGAGACCATGCACGTCCTGCGCGCCGAGAAGGGCTACCCGATCATCGGCCAGGACACCGACGGCACCGTCACCCCGCAGGATCTCGGCATGAGTTGGGTGGTGTCGAAGAAGAAGCCCGACTTCATCGGCAAGCGGTCCTACGCCCGTGCCGACACCGCCCGCCCCGACCGCAAGCACCTGGTTGGTCTGCTGCCCGAGGATCCGGGCACCTTCCTCCCGGAGGGCACCCACCTGGTGGCCGACGGCATACTGCCTGCGCCGCCCGTCCCGATGCTCGGCCATGTCACCTCCAGCTACCGCAGCGCGGCCCTCGGCCGGACCTTCGCCCTGGCCCTGATCAAGGGCGGCCGGGACCGCATCGGCGAGCGGCTGTACGCCCCCGTGGGCGACCAACTGGTCCCGGTGACCGTCGCAAGCCCCGTCCTCTACGACCCCGAGGGAGCCCGCCGCGATGGCTGACAACGCCCTGACCGCCCCGCTCCGCAGCCCTCTGTCGCACGTCGCGGATCACCTGGCCGCCGCGACACGCACGTCCAGGGGTGCGATCCGGCTGGCCGAACTCCCCTTCCTGGCCCAGATCAACGTGCGCCTCGACGCCAAGGGGGCGGCGGCGGAAGCCGTCGGGCTCGCACTGGACCTCCAACTGCCCCTCCAGCCGAACACCGTCGTACGCGCGGGGGAGTTGACCGCGCTGTGGCTCGGTCCGGACGAGTGGCTGCTGGTCGGACCGCCGGGGAGGGAACGGGACCTGGAGAGCCGGATCCGGGAGGCCGCGGAAGACGAGCCGGTCTCGGTCACCGACGTCTCCGCCCAGCGCACCACGCTCCTCATGACGGGCCCCCGCGCCCACGACCTGCTGGCCCACGGTTGCCCGCTGGACCTGCATCCGCGGGCCTTCGGGCCTGGGCGCTGCGCCCAGACGACACTGGGCCGCACGCAGGTGGTCCTGGTCGCCCGGGGCGAACCCAGGGCCGGATTCTGGGTGCTGGTCCGCTCGTCCTTCGCCGGCTATCTGGCGGACTGGTTGCTCGACGCGGCGACGGAGTACATCTGAGCGACCACGATGGCGTTGCCCCCCCGTCGCTCCGCACCCGGGAACGCCGGAACTCCACCCGCACGGGCTTCCACGCCCCGGCCGGACGTTGGTCATGGGCGTGGTGAACGTCACCCCGGACTCGTTCTCCGACGGCGGGCTGTCGTTCGCGGCGGACGCGGCCGTCGCGCACGGACTCGCCCTGCTCGCGCAGGGAGCGGACATCGTGGACGTGGCGGTGAGTCGACCCTCCCCCAGACTCCGTCCGGGGGGACCCCCATCTCGCTTCGCTCGGCGCGGCACGCCCGCCGGTCGAGGAGGAGCTGCGACGCGTTCTGCCCGTCGTCCGGGAACTCGCCGCGGCGGGCGCGATCATCAGTGTCGACACCATGCGGGCCGAGGTCGCCGCCCGCGCGCTGGACGCGGGTGCACGACTGATCAACGACGTCTCAGGGGGCCTCGCCGATCCCGCGATGCTGCCGCTGATGGCCCGGGCGGGCACGCCGTACGTGGTGATGCACTGGCGTGGGCACTCCGCCGGCATGCAGGCGAACGCCGTTTACGACGACGTCGTCACCGACGTGCTCGACGAGCTGCGATAGAGGATCGAGACCGCGCTGGAGGCGAGGATCCCGCCCGGCTGCCTGATCATCGACCCCCGGCTGGGCTTCGCCAAGGCGCCCGAGCACAACTGGGAGCTGCTGGGCCATTTGCTGGCGGACCGGACGACGGGACAACCGCGCCCAGCACGGCTGCGTGATGCCGCGACGACCGCCGTTCCGTCCTCGCCGCCGCGCAGGGCGTCTGGTGCCTGCGGATGCACGACGTCGCCTCGACGCCCCTGCGGAGCCTCAGCCCAGATAGCCCATTCGGCGGCTGATCTCCTCCGCGCCCTTGATCAGTACCGGTGCGAACTCGTGGATGCGCTCCTCGGTGAAGCGGTACGCGGGGCCGGAGGCGCTGAGCGCGGCGATGACCTCGCCGTCGCGGGACCGGATGGGGGCCGCCATGGCGTGCAGGCCGATCTCGAATTCCTCCAGCGTCACCGCGTACCCGCGCTCCCGCGTCTCGGCGAGGTTCTTCCCCAGCCTCGTACTGGCGGTCAGAGTGTGCGGCGTAAGTTTCTGCATTCCGGATGCCGCGAGCACGTCGGCGCGCTCCTTCTCCGGCAGGTGGGCCAGCAGGATCTTCCCGCTCGACGTGGCGTGCACCGGGGTGAGCTGCCCGACCCAGTTGTGGGTGCCGACCGCGCCCGGGCCGCGTACCTGGTAGAGGTTGACCGCGTAGTGCTCCTGCAGGACCGCGATGTTGACCGTCTCGCCGATCTCCTCGCTGAGCCGCTCGCACACCAGCCTGCCCTGCTGGGCGATGTCGAGACGGCCCGTTACCGCGCCGGCCAGGCGCACGATCCCGAAGCCCAGCCGGTACTTGCCCCGCTCGGCCGTCTGCTCGACCAGACCGCGCGCTTCCAGTGCCCCGAGCAGACGGAACGCGGTTGACTTGTGGACGTCGATCTCGGCGGCGACCTCGCTGACACCCGCCTCGCCACGCTGGGCCAGGATCTCCAGGACGCTGACGGCACGGTCGACGGACTGCACTCCGTTCACCGCGGGACCTGCTGTTTCGCTATCTGCGGTGTAGTTGCTCATAGCGCAACTATATGCAGTCGTGTCCATGGATTCCACAGGTGCCGTGGAAGGCGACCCTCATGGCGGGATCCGGCCGCCCGCATGGTTGCCCGGCCCGTCCCGTCGGCGGAAGACCACTGTGCAGTTCCCGTTGACCGGCACACGGCTCTCGCTGTGCCACTCGACGGCGCGGGCGAGTATCTGGGCCTCGATGTCACGGACCGGCTCCCCGCGGCCCGCGACGGCCGGCGGGGAGTGGTCTCGGACGATCCTGACCGTGTAGGGCGCCGAACCAGGCGACATGCGGCCGGCCGGCCTCTCAGGGGTGGGCCGGCTACATGTCTGTGGGTGTCCGGCGGACGACTTCCAGCGGGATGGCAAGTTCGCTCGGCCAACCCCTTGACAGTGGGTGTTCGCAGGGAGACAGTTTGGTCGATCGTTGCTTATAGCGATGAAGGTTGCGCAATATGAAACACGCGCCTCGGTCTCGGTCCTCACCCGGGCCCCAGTGAAGTCCTCTGCCTCCCCTCGTCGATCGCGCCGGGGAGCGATCGACGTCCTCTCGCCATCCAGAACATCAGGCCGAAGATCGCATTCGGCCGTCCCCTCGACGAGGAGATCGACCGTGACACACGAGGTACGCGCCGTCGTCGCCCGGAAGAAGGGCGCACCGGTCTCGGTGGAGACCGTCCTGGTGCCGAACCCCGGCCCCGGTGAGGCGCTGGTGCGGGTGCAGGCCTGCGGCGTCTGCCACACCGACCTGCACTACCGGGAGGGCGGGATCAACGACGAGTTCCCGTTCCTGCTCGGTCACGAGGCCGCGGGTGTCGTCGAGGCGGTCGGCGAGGGCGTCACCGACGTCGCGCCCGGCGACTTCGTCGTCCTCAACTGGCGCGCCGTCTGCGGCATGTGCCGGGCCTGCAGCAAGGGCAAGCCGTGGTACTGCTTCGCCACCCACAACGCCACCCAGCCGATGGCCCTGGCCGACGGCACCCCGCTGTCCCCGACCCTCGGTATCGGTGCCTTCGCAGAGAAGACCCTGGTCGCCGCCGGCCAGTGCACCAAGGTGGACTCGACCGCCTCTCCCGCCGCGGCCGGGCTGCTCGGCTGCGGTGTGATGGCCGGGTTCGGTGCCGCGGTCAACACCGGCGGCGTGGGCCGCGGCGACTCGATCGCGGTGATCGGCTGCGGCGGCGTGGGCATGGCCGCGATCGCGGGCGCCAAGGTGGCCGGTGCCGGCCGCATCATCGCGGTCGACGTCGACGAGCGGAAGCTGAAGTGGGCCGAGCAGTTCGGCGCCACCGACACCGTCGACTCCTCCCGGACCGATGCCGTCGAGGCGATCCGTGAGCTCACCGGCGGCTTCGGCGCCGACGTCGTCGTGGACGCGGTGGGTCGTCCCGAGACCTTCAAGCAGGCCTTCTACGCCCGCGACCTCGCCGGCACCGCCGTCCTGGTGGGCGTCCCCACCCCGGAGTTGACCCTCGACCTGCCGCTGCTGGACGTCTTCGGCCGTGGCGGGGCACTGAAGTCCTCCTGGTACGGCGACTGCCTGCCTTCCCGGGATTTCCCCGCCCTGATCGACCTCTACCTCCAGGGCCGCTTCGACCTGGACGACTTCGTCACCGAGACGATCAGCCTGGACGAGGTGGAGGCAGCGTTCGCCAAGATGCACCACGGCGACGTCCTGCGCTCGGTGGTGGTCCTGTGAGCGCGCGGATCGAACACCTCGTCACCTCCGGAACCTTCGAACTGGACGGCGGCAGCTGGGAGGTGGACAACAACGTCTGGCTGATCGGCAACGATGACGAGGTCCTGGTGATCGACGCCGACGCGATCGCCGCCGCCGTCGGCAGCCGGCGCCTGGTCGCCGTCGTGTGCACCCACGCCCACAACGACCACGTCAACGCCGCTCCTTCTCCGACTTCGACACCATCATCGCCTCCATTCGCGACCGGCTGCTCAAGTTCCCCGCCGACACCGCCGTCCACACGGGCCACGGCGCCACCACCTCGATCGGAGCCGAAGCGCCCCGTCTCGACGACTGGATCGCCCGAGGCCACTGACCCGCCCGTCACAGCACACGAATCTGGAGGAAGACCATGGCGGCACAGCCGAAGGTGGTCATCATCGGCGCCGGCATCGTCGGGTGCGCACTCAGCGACGAACTGACCGCACGCGGCTGGACGGACGTCACCGTTCTGGAGCAGGGCCCGCTCTTCGCCACGGGCGGCTCCACCTCGCACGCCCCCGGTCTGGTGTTCCAGACCAACGGGTCCAAGACGATGACGGAGTTCGCCCAGTACACGGTGGAGAAGTACAGCGCTCTGACCCTGGACGGGCAGTGGTGCTTCAAGCAGGTCGGCGGCCTGGAGGTGGCCACCAGCCCCGAACGGCTCGCGGAGATCCAACGCCGGCACGGCTGGCTTACCTCCTGGGGAGTCGACAGCCGCCTGCTGACGCCCGAGGAGTCCGCCGCACTGCACCCCCTGCTGGACCCGGAGCGGATCCTCGGCGGCTTCCACATCCCCAGTGATGGCCTGGCCAAGGCGCTGCGGGCGAGCGAGGCGCAGGCCCGCCTGGCGACGGCCCGCGGAGCCCGGTTCCACGCCCACCACACCGTGACCGGGATCGAGACGACCGGAGACCGGGTCAGCGCGGTCGTCACGGACCAGGGGACCTTCCCGGCAGACATCGTGGTCTCCTGCGCCGGTTTCTGGGGACCGAAGATCGGCCGGATGGTCGGGCAGCCGGTGCCACTGGTGCCCATGGCCCACCAGTACGCCCGCACCACCGAGCTCCCGCTGCTCGCGGGGCGAAACGACGAGCACACCGAGGCGTCCCTGCCGATCCTGCGCAACCAGGACGCCGGCCTCTACTACCGCGAACTCGTCGACCGCATCGGCATCGGCTCCTACGCCCACCGGCCCATGCCCGTCAGCCTGGACGACGTGGCGCACCCGCGTGACGCCGTGATGCCGTCCTCGCTGGAGTTCACCGAGGCCGACTTCGAGGGCGCCTGGGCCGACTCCCTCGCCCTGCTCCCGTCGCTGGCCGACGCGAAGATCGAGGAGGGCTTCAACGGCATCTTCTCCTTCACCTCCGACGGCATGCCGCTGATGGGCGAGTCGCCCAAGGTGCAGGGCTTCTGGCTCGCGGAGGCCGTGTGGGTCACCCACTCGGCCGGCGTGGCCAAGGCCATGGCCGAGTGGCTGGTCGACGGCCGGCCCGGCACCGACGTCCACGAGTGCGACGTCAACCGCTTCGAGGAAGTCCAGCTGGCACCCTCGTACGTGCACGAGCGCAGCTGCCAGAACTTCGCCGAGGTCTATGACATCCTGCACCCGCTGCAGCCCGCGGAACGCCCGCGCCCCCTGCGCACCAGCCCCTTCCACGCCCGTCAGGAGGCCCTCGGCGCGGTCTTCCTGGAGGGCGGCGGCTGGGAACGCCCGCACTGGTACGAGGCCAACGCCGACCTGCCCGAGGTGGCCCGCGTCCCCGGCCGGGGCGACTGGGCGTCCCGCTACTGGTCGCCGATCGCCGGCGCCGAGGCCCTCGTCACCCGCGAGCGCGTCGCCCTGTACGACATGACCCCGCTGAAGCGGCTGGAGATCACGGGACCCGAAGCACTCGCCTTCCTCCAGAAACTGACCAGCAACCAGCTCGACAAGCCGGTCGGGTCGGTCACCTACACCCTGCTGCTCGACGCCGCCGGTGGTGTCCGCAGCGACCTGACCATCGCCCGCCTGGAGACCGAGCGCTTCCAGATCGGCGCCAACGGCAACCACGACCTGGACTGGCTGCGCCGGCGCCTGCCCGGTGACGGCTCCGTGCAGGTACGGGACATCACCGCCGGCACCTGCTGCCTCGGCGTCTGGGGCCCGCGCGCCCGCGACCTCGTCGAGCCGCTGACCGACACCGACTTCTCGCACAAGGGCTTCGGCTACTTCAAGGCCAAGCAGGCCTGCCTCGGCGACGTCCCGGTCACCGCGATGCGGCTGAGCTACGTGGGCGAGCTGGGCTGGGAGATTTACACGACCGCCGACCTCGGCGCCAGGCTGTGGGACACCCTGTGGGAGGCCGGGCAGGAGCTGGGGATCATCGCCGCCGGCCGCAGCGCCTTCAACAGCCTGCGCTTGGAAAAGGGTTACCGCTCCTGGGGTCATGACATGACCACCGAGCACAACCCGTACGAGGCCGGCCTGGGCTTCGCCGTCCAGCGCACCAAGGAGCACTTCACCGGCAAGGCCGCACTCGAGGGGATCAGCGACGAGACGGTCACCCGCCGGCTCACCCCTCTGCTCATCCAGGACCAGCAGTCCGTGGTGATGGGTCACGAACCGGTCCACGTGGACGGCCGACCGGTCGGCTACGTGACCAGCGCCGCCTACGGCTACACCATCGGCGCACCGATCGCCTACGCCTGGCTACCTGCCGAACACGCCGCCCCCGGAACCCCGGTGGAGATCGAGTACTTCGGCGCCAAGCTCGCGGCCGTCACCGCCGCCGAGCCCCTGTTCGACCCCGAGATGTCCCGTATCCGTCGCTGAACCGGCTCCGAGCACCAGCAGAACCACACCCTCATCGGCAAGATTCCCAGGAGATGGACACATGGCCTCTTCGTACGACGTGATCGTCGTCGGCCTGGGCGGGATGGGCAGCGCAGCCGCCTATCACCTCGCCGCCCGCGGTCAGCGAGTGCTCGGCCTGGAGCGCTTCGCCCCGGCCCACAATCTCGGCTCCAGCCACGGCGGATCACGGATCTACCGGCAGGCCTACTTCGAGGACCCGGCCTACGTGCCGCTGCTGCTGCGCGCCCACGAACTGTGGGAGAAGCTCGCCACCGACTCCGGGCGCGAGGTCTTCACCGAAACCGGCGGTCTCGTGATCGGCCGCGAGGACAGCGCGGCCTTCGCCGGCACCCTGCGCAGCGCCCACGAGTGGGGCCTGGACCACGAGACCCTGGGCGCCGCCGACATCCGGCGCCGCTTCCCCACCTTCAATCCGGCGGCGGAAGACGTCGCCTTCTACGAGCACAAGGCCGGCATCGCCCGGCCCGAGGTGACCGTCACGGCCCACCTGGACCTGGCCCGGGCCCACGGCGCCGACCTGCACTTCGCGGAAATGGTCCTCGGCTGGGAGGCCGACGGCCCGGGTGGCAAGGCCTGGGTGGTCACCGACCGCGGCGCCTACACCGCCGACCGGCTGGTCATCGCTCCCGGGGCCTGGGCGCCGAAGCTCCTGACCGACCTCGGCGTGAGCGTGACGGTGGAGCGTCAGGTCATGTACTGGTTCCAGCCCGAGGGCGGAACCGGCCCGTTCACCGCCGACCGGCATCCCGTCTACATCTGGGAGGACCCCGACGGCACCCAGATCTACGGCTTCCCCTCGCTCGACGGCCCCCACGGCGGCGCCAAGGTCGCCTTCTTCCGCAAGGGCGTCCCCAGCGACCCCGACACCCTCGACCGCCGGATCCACCCGGACGAGATCGCGGCCATGGCCGAGTATCTGCGCCCGCGCATCCCCACCCTGCCCGGCCGCTTCCTCAAAGCTGCGGCCTGCATGTACGCCAACACCCCGGACGAGCACTTCGTCCTCGCCCGGCACCCCGAACACCCGCAGGTGACCGTGGCCTGCGGATTTTCCGGCCACGGGTTCAAGTTCGTCCCCGTCATCGGCGAGATCCTCGCCGACCTGGCAACCGTTGGCACCACCGACCACCCCATCGCCCTGTTCGACCCCCGCCGCGTGCGCGTCTGACGTCTTCCGAAGGTGACACGATGACCATCACGAATCTGCCGCCCAGCCTGATCCCCACGCTGTCCGGCGAGTACTACACCGACCCCGAGGTCTTCGCCCAGGAGCAGGAGCGGGTCTTCGAGGCCATGTGGTTCTGCGTGGCCCGCGCCGACGAACTGGCCAAGCCCGGTGCCTTCCGCACCTACCAGGTCGGACGGGAGAGCGTGCTGATCTCCCGCTCGCGGGACGGCTCGATCAAGGCGTTCCTGAACATTTGCCGACACCGCGGGGCCAAGCTGTGCACCGAGGAGTTCGGCGAGGTCAAGCGCGCCTTCCAGTGCCCGTACCACGCCTGGACCTACGGTCTGGACGGCAAGCTGGTCGCCGCGCCGAACCTGACGTCGATGCCGGACATCGACCGGGTCGAGTACGGCCTGATCAACGTCCATGTGCGGGAGTGGCTCGGGTATGTGTGGGTGTGCCTGGCCGACAACCCGCCCTCCTTCGAGGCGGACGTGCTGGGCGCGGTCGTCGAGCGGCTCGGCGACCTCGAGTCGATCGAGCGCTACGGCATCGAGAACCTCCAAGTGGGCCGCCGTATCACCTACGACGTGAAGGCCAACTGGAAGCTCATCATCGAGAACTTCATGGAGTGCTACCACTGCGCCACGATCCATCCCGAACTCACCGAAGTCCTGCCTGAGTTCGCGGACGGTTACGCGGCCCAGTACTACGTGGGCCATGGTGCCGAGTTCGGTGAGGAGGTCCAGGGCTTCACCGTGGACGGCTCGGAGGGCCTGGACCGCATTCCCGGGGTCGCCGAGGACCAGGACCGCCGCTACTACGCCATCACCGTCCGGCCGCAGGTCTTCATCAACCTCGTGCCCGACCACGTGATCTTCCACCGGATGTATCCGGTGGCCCACGACCGCACGATCGTCGAGTGTGACTGGCTCTACCTCCCGCACGTCGTGGAGAGCGGCAAGGACGTGGACCGTTCGGTGGAGCTGTTCCACCGGGTCAACCAGCAGGACTTCGACGCATGTGAGCGCACCCAGCCGGCGATGAGCTCGCGGGCGTACGCCAAGGGCGGAGTCCTGGTGCCCAGCGAGCACCACATCGGCGAATTCCACACCTGGCTGCAGAACAAACTCGGGGTGCGGCCCACGCACTGACCCTTCCCCACCTCAGTACCGCCCGTCCACCTGCTGTTGCGGCCCCTCCGGCAGGTGGACGGGCTATGGGGCTTGTCCGCTCGGGGCTCGGCAGGACCCCGCAGGAAGCGCGGCCACCACCGACGAAGGCGGCCGAGGCCTGTTCCTCGTCGCTCACATGCTGCTGGCTCAGTGGGACGAGCCGACGCTGTAGCCGTAAGCGCCCAAGACCCCTTTCAGGCTCCCGTTGCGAAATGCGCAACGTCGAGCGCCATCGGGAACTGATATGCAACCCCTCCCTTGACAACCCCCGTACCCCGCGGAAAGCATGTTGCGTATAGCGGAGGTCGTTGTGTTATGTGAGACAATTCCCCGTCTGGAGTCGGCATGAGGAGCATCACCGTCGTCGGAGCGTCGCTGGCAGGCCTGAGTACGGTCCGCGCGCTGCGCGCAGAGGGCTACGACGGCGAGATCGTCGTCGTGGGGGAGGAGCGCCACACCCCCTACGACCGCCCGCCGCTGTCCAAGGACTTCCTCAAAGGGGACCTCGACGCCGGCGCGCTCGCGCTCGGTGACGCGGACGAGTACGAGGACTTGGACGTGCGGTGGCTGCTCGGCGAGCGCGCGGTGCGGCTCGACCCCGTCGCCCAGACCGTCACCCTGGCAGGAGGACGGCATGTGCGCACCGACGGGGTCGTCGTCGCGACCGGCGCCAGTCCCCGGACGCTCCCCGGCACGGACGGGCTGGCCGGTGTCCACACTCTGCGCACTCTGGACGATGCCCAGGCCCTGCGTGCCGAGCTGCTGGACGGCCTGCCCAGGGTCGTCGTCATCGGTGCCGGCTTCATCGGCGCCGAGGTGGCGGCCACCGCCCATCGGCTCGGGCTTCACGTCACCGTCGTCGAGGCGCTCGACGTACCGCTGGAACGCCAACTGGGGCGCGAGATGGGGCTGGTGTGCTCCTCGCTCCACAACGATCACGGGGTTCGCCTGCTGTGCGGAACCGGCGTGGCGGGACTCGTCGGCGAGGGCCGGGTCACCGGCGTACGGCTGGTGGACGGGCGGGTGCTGCCCGCCGACATCGTGGTGGTCGGGGTGGGTGTCAGGCCCGCCACCGACTGGCTCGCCGGTTCCGGCGTGCAGGTGGACGACGGCGTGGTGTGCGACGCCGGCTGTTCGACCGGTGTCCCGGGCGTGGTCGCCGTCGGTGACGTCGCCCGCTGCCCCAACCCGTTCACCGGACGGCACGCCCGCATCGAGCACTGGAGCAACGCCACCGAGCAGGCGAAGACCGCCGCCCGTACGCTGCTCTCCGGTGTGTCGGCCCCCGCCCCGCTCACCGCGCCGTACTTCTGGTCCGACCAGTACCAGGTGCGCATCCAGCTCGCCGGACACGTCGCCCCCGGCGCCGAGCCCCAGGTCGTCGAGGGCGATGTCGACAGCCGTTCCTTCACGGCCGTCTACCGGCGCGAGGGCACCGCCGTCGCCGTGCTCTCCCTCAACCAGCCGAAGTTCTTCAACCGGCTCCGCCGCACCCTCGTTCCCGCCGTCGTGGCCGCCGTCTCATGAGTTCCCCGCCTCAACTCCCCCTCACGCAATCCGCACGGGAGACCGCCATGAGCATTCCGCGGCACTTGCGTTACACCTGGGATCACGAGTGGCTGGTCGTGGACGAGGGCAACGCCACCGTCGGCATCACCGCGTTCGCGGCGAAGGCCCTCGGTGACGTCGTCAACCTCCGACTGCCCGAAGTCGGTACCTGGGTCGAGGCGGGGGAGAACTGTGGAGAGATCGAGTCACTGACAGCCGTCAGCGGCTTGTACGCCCCCGCCTCGGGCCTGGTCCTGGAAGTCAATGCCGCGCTGACCGACGACCCCGGCGTCGTCACGGCCGCTCCCTACACCGTCGGCTGGCTGTTCAGGCTACGGGTCGAGAACATCGCCGGCGCACTGTCCGCAGATGCCTATGCCGCCCACTGCGCCCACATACAAGGAGACTGCCGATGACCCTGTTCAACCAGCCCCTGCACGAGCTCGACCCCGAGGTCGCCGCCGCCGTCGACGCCGAGCTGGAGCGCCAGCAGTCCACCCTCGAGATGATCGCCTCCGAGAACTTCGCGCCGGTCGCGGTTCTGGAGGCGCAGGGCTCGGTCCTGACCAACAAGTACGCCGAGGGCTACCCCGGCCGCCGCTACTACGGCGGCTGCGAGCACGTCGACGTCGCCGAGCAGATCGCCATCGACCGGGTCAAGGAGCTGTTCGGTGCCGAGTACGCCAATGTCCAGCCGCACTCGGGTGCCTCCGCCAACCAGGCCGCCCTGTTCGCGCTGGCCCAGCCCGGCGACACCGTCCTCGGCCTGGACCTGGCCCACGGCGGTCACCTCACCCACGGCATGAAGATCAATTTCTCGGGCAAGCAGTTCAACGTGGTCGCGTACCACGTGGACTCCAAGACGGGTCTGGTCGACATGGCGGAGCTGGAGCGGCTGGCCAAGGAGCACCGCCCGAAGGTGATCATCGCCGGCTGGTCGGCGTACCCGCGGCAGCTGGACTTCGCGGAGTTCCGCCGGATCGCCGACGAGGTCGAGGCGTACCTGTGGGTGGACATGGCGCACTTCGCGGGTCTGGTCGCGGCGGGTCTGCACCCGAACCCGGTCGAGTGCGCGGACGTGGTGACGTCCACGACGCACAAGACGCTGGGCGGGCCGCGTGGCGGCATCATCCTCGCCCGCAGCAAGGACTTCGCGAAGAAGCTGAACTCGTCCGTGTTCCCGGGGTTCCAGGGCGGCCCGTTGGAGCATGTGATCGCGGCCAAGGCGGTGTCCTTCAAGATCGCTGCTTCGGAGGAGTTCAAGGAGCGTCAGCGCCGTACGGTCGAGGGCGCGAAGATCCTCGCCGAGCGGCTGACGGCCGCCGACGCCCGTGAGGCCGGCGTGAACGTCCTGTCCGGCGGCACGGACGTCCACCTGATCCTGGTCGACCTGCGTGAGTCCGAGCTGGACGGCAGGCAGGCCGAGGACCGCCTGCACGAGGTCGGCATCACGGTCAACCGCAACGCCGTCCCGAACGACCCGCGCCCGCCGATGGTCACGTCGGGCCTGCGCATCGGCACGCCCGCGCTGGCCACCCGCGGCTTCCAGGCCGAGGACTTCGCCGAGGTCGCGGACGTCATCGCCGAGGCACTGAAGCCGTCGTACGACGCGGAGGTGCTGAAGGCCCGGGTGAAGGCCCTGGCCGACAAGCACCCCCTCTACCCCGGCCTGTAACCGACACCTCCCGCAGGGGCGTGCCCGTGACCGCTCGGCACGCCCCTCCAATCCCTCGGAGTATGGCGTGGCAATCAGCGTCTTCGACCTGTTCTCCATAGGCATCGGCCCGTCCAGCTCGCACACCGTCGGCCCGATGCGCGCCGCCGGGATGTTCGTCGCCCGGCTGAAGCAGGACGGCGTGCTCGCCCAGACCGCAGCGGTGCGGGCGGAGTTGTTCGGCTCCCTCGGTGCCACCGGCCACGGCCACGGCACCCCCAAGGCGGTCCTGCTCGGCCTGGAGGGCAACGAGCCGCACACGGTCGACGTCGCCCAGGCCGACCTGGACGTCGAGCGGATCCGCGGCACCGGGCGCATCCGCCTCCTCGGTGCCGAGATCGGCTCCGCCCACGAGATCGACTTCGACGTCTTGACCCAGCTGGTCCTGCACCGTCGGCGCTCGCTGCCGTACCACGCCAACGGCATGATCCTCTTCGCGTACGACGCCGACGGTGTGCCGCTGCTGGAGAAGACGTACTACTCGGTGGGCGGTGGCTTCGTCGTCGACGAAGACGCGGTCGGCGCAGACCGGATCAAGCTTGACGACACGGTGCCGGCCTACCCGTTCCGCACCGGTGACGAGCTGCTGCGGCTCTCCCGGGAGACCGGCCTGTCGATCTCCGCTTTGATGCTGGAGAACGAGAAGGCCTGGCGCACCGAGGAGGAGATCCGCGCGGGTCTGCTGGAGATCTGGCGGGTCATGGAGGCCTGCGTCTCCCGAGGCCTGGGCCGCGAGGGCATCCTCCCCGGCGGACTGAAGGTCCGTCGCCGGGCCGCGGCGGCGGCTCGGGCCCTGCGCAGCGAGGGCGACTCGGCGGGCCGCGCGATGGAGTGGGTGACCCTCTATGCGATGGCGGTGAACGAGGAGAACGCTGCGGGCGGCCGGGTCGTGACGGCCCCCACGAACGGCGCGGCGGGCATCATCCCCGCCGTACTGCACTATTTCCTCGACTTCGTGCCGGGCGCCGACGAGGACGGCATCGTCCGCTTCCTGCTCGCGGCGGGCGCCATCGGCATGCTCTTCAAGGAGAACGCGTCCATCTCCGGCGCCGAGGTCGGCTGCCAGGGCGAGGTCGGCTCCGCCTGCTCGATGGCCGCCGGTGGTCTCGCCGAGGTCCTCGGCGGCAGCCCCGAACAGGTGGAGAACGCCGCCGAGATCGGCATGGAACACAATCTCGGCCTCACCTGTGACCCGGTCGGTGGCCTTGTCCAGATCCCGTGCATCGAGCGCAACGGCATGGCCGCGGTCAAGGCCGTGACCGCCGCCCGCATGGCCCTGCGCGGCGACGGCCGTCACCACGTCTCCCTCGACAAGGTCATCAAGACCATGAAGGAGACCGGCGCCGACATGAAGGTCAAGTACAAGGAGACCGCCCGCGGCGGCCTCGCCGTCAACGTCATCGAGTGCTGAGGAGACGGACGGAACAGGAGAAAGGGCCGCAGCCATGCTCATCGACACGTTGCTCATCGACACGTTCGGTCACGTCGCCACCGACCTGCGGGTCTCGCCAACCGACCGGTGCAACCTGCGCTGCACGTACTGCATGCCCGAAGAGGACCTGCGGTGGCTGACCAAGCCCGATCTCCTCACGGACGACGAGATCGTACGGCTCATCCGCATCGCGGTCACCGAACTCGGGGTCGAGGAAGGCCGCTTCACCGGCGGCGAGCCGCTGCTGCGCCCCGGCCTCGTCGGCATCGTCGAGCGCTGCGCAGCCCTCGCACCGCGCCCCAAACTGTCGCTGACCACCAACGGCATCGGCTTGCGGCGGCCCGCCGAGGCGCTCAAGGACGCGGGCCTGGACCGGGTCAACGTCTCGCTCGACACGCTGCGCCCCGCCGTCTTCGAGGCCCTGACCCGCCGTGACTGCCACCGCGACGTCCTGGAGAGCCTGCGCACCCGCTTCACGCGCACCCCTGAGCCGGGCGAGGCTCGCGGCTCCGCGCCCGCCGAACGCCGGCTCGTCGACGGGGGTCCGGCCCGGGCCGGCGTCATCGCCTCCGTCACCCGCCCCTTCTGCGGGGCCTGCGACCGCACCCGGCTCACTGCCGACGGCCAGGTGCGCACCTGCCTGCCTGCGGCCCGACCGGCCGATGTCGGCCATCGGAGGCTGACGCCCCAGGCGTAGAGCGGAACGACGTGCACAGACAGAACTGGGAGTGAGGCCATGGGACGGGTCACCGAGCGACGGCGCGTGCTGCGGATCCGGGACGGTGCGCTGAGCACGCGCCCCGACACGCTGGTCGCGGAGGAGCCACTGGAGATCCGGCTGGGCGGCAAGCCGCTGGCGATCACCATGCGGACGCCCGGGGACGACTTCGCGCTCGCCGCCGGGTTCCTGGTGAGCGAGGGCGTCGTGGGCCGGGCCGAGGACGTGGCGAACATCGTGTACTGCGCCGGCGCCACGCAGGACGGCTCGAACACGTACAACATCGTCGACGTGCAGCTTGCCCCCGGCGTGCCGCTGCCCGACATCACGCTCGAGCGGAACGTGTACACCACGTCGTCGTGCGGCCTGTGCGGGAAGGCCAGCCTGGACGCCGTACGGACCACGGCATGGTGGCCGATCGCCGACACACCCCCGGTCCGAGTCGCCCCCGAACTGCTGGCGATCCTGCCCGACCGACTTCGGGCCGCGCAGCGGGTGTTCGACCGCACCGGTGGGCTGCACGCCGCCGGGTTGTTCTCGCCCGAGGGCGAGCTGCTGGACCTGCGGGAGGACGTCGGCCGGCACAACGCGGTCGACAAGCTGATCGGCCGCGCCCTGCAGAGCGGCGGTCTGCCGCTGTCCCGGAGCATTCTGCTGGTGTCCGGGCGGGCGTCCTTCGAGCTGGCGCAGAAGGCGGTGATGGCGGGCATTCCGCTGCTGGCGGCGGTCTCAGCACCGTCATCCCTCGCGGTGGACCTGGCGGCGGAGACCGGGCTCACCCTCGTCGGCTTCCTGCGCGGCGGCTCCATGAACGTGTACGCGGGCGAGCACCGCCTCGACCTGTATGCCGAGCCCATGGCCGGAGGGCCGGCGAGGTGAACCAGTACATGACCCGGTTCGAAGGGCTCCAGGACAGCCGTACCCACGGCAGCACGCTCGTCGGCCCGCCCCGGGTGCGGCCACCCGACGCCCACGGCCGCCCCCGCCGCGTCGCGATGCTCAGCGTGCACACCTCACCGCTGCACCAGCCCGGCACCGGCGACGCCGGCGGGATGAACGTCTACATCGTCGAGCTCGCCAAGCGCCTCGCCGCCATCGACATCGAGGTGGAGATCTTCACCCGGGCCACTTCGGCCGCGCTCCCGTCCAGCGTCGAACTCGCGCCCGGCGTCCTGGTACGGCACGTGGACGCCGGACCCTACGAGGGCCTCGCCAAGGAGGACCTCCCCGCCCAGCTGTGCGCCTTCACCCACGGCGTGACGCAGGCCTGGGCCGGCCACCACCCCGGCCACTACGACCTCGTGCACTCCCACTACTGGCTCTCCGGCCACGTCGGCCGGCTCGCCGCCGAGCGCTGGGGCGTCCCGCTCGTCCACGCCATGCACACCATGGCCAAGGTCAAGAACGCCTCCCTCGCCGACGGCGACACCCCCGAGCCGACGACCCGCGTGTTCGGCGAGACACAAGTCGTACGGGCCGCCGACCGGTTGATAGCGAACACCGAGAAGGAAGCGGACGAACTGCTCCGGCACTACGACGCCGACACCGGCCGGGTCGCCGTCGTCCACCCAGGTGTCGACCTGGAGCGCTTCCGGCCCGACGCCCGTGGTGTCGAGGCCGGCCGGTCCGCGGCCCGATCCCGCCTCGAGCTGCCGCAGGACGCGCTCATACCGCTGTTCGTGGGCCGCATACAGCCGCTGAAGGCGCCGGACGTCCTGCTGCGCGCGGTGGCCCGGCTGCTGGACGAGCGGCCGCGGCTGCGTGAGCGGATCGTGGTGCCGGTCGTGGGAGGGCCGAGCGGCAGCGGCCTGGCCCAGCCGGAAGGACTGCAGAAGCTGGCGGCCTGCCTCGGCATCTCGGATATCGTGCTGTTCCGGCCACCGGTCGGCCAGGACCAGCTCGCCGACTGGTACCGGGCGGCGTCCGTCCTGGTCATGCCGTCCTACAGCGAGTCCTTCGGTCTGGTGGCCGTCGAGGCGCAGGCCTGCGGCACCCCGGTGATCGCCGCCGAGGTCGGTGGCCTGCCGGTGGCAGTACGAAACGGGGTGAGCGGCGTTCTCGTACCAGGGCACGATCCAGCGCACTACGCGCGGGTGCTGTGCGGCTTCGCCGACGACGCGGCCGGCTCCGCCCGCATGAGCGAGGCCGCGGTCCGGCATGCCCGTTCCTTCGGCTGGGCCACGGCCGCAGCGGCCACGGCAGACGTGTACACGGCGGCCCTGCACGAGCGTCGGCTTCACCGAATCTCGTGATCGAGCAGGGGGGCGGCGCTCCGTGTCGCCGCCGAACTCGACACCGCCCGTCCGCACACTTTCGAGTGAATGATCCACTGTCAATCTGGGCAGAGACTGGTAGTAGAGCGGTGTTCCGAGGCGTGCGATCAGTGTCGTCGATGTTGTGGACGGCGCGAGCAGCGGGAAACCGTCGGCCTGTACCGATGTGCCAAGAAGGCTCGGTAGTCGGCTCAGTGTGATGCTGCCGCTGGTTGGCAAAAGCGCAGATCGACAGCAACAAGAGGTGACAATCAGTGGCCGTGGTCACACCTGCCGGCATGGCGGCTGATCCGGGGCTGTTCACTCCGCGGTCCGTGACCTGGCAGATGCACGGCGACCCCATGATGTGGGTCGCCGGAATCCGCGCGCTCTACCTCCAGGCGCTGCATCCTCGCGCGGTGCGCGGCGTCATGCAGAACTCCGACTTCCGGCGTGACGCCTGGGGGCGGCTCATGCGCACCGCGAGCTTCGTCGGCACCACGACGTACGGCACCACCGAGGCTGCCGAGCGGGCGGGCGCCCGGGTCCGGAAGATCCACAGCATGCTCACGGCGACCGATCCGGAGACGGGTCAGGAATACGGGATCGACGAACCCGACCTGCTGCTGTGGGTGCACTGCGCCGAGATCGACTCCTACCTGCACGTCCTGCGCCGCTCCGGCTACCCGCTCACCGACGCCCAGGCCGACCGCTACATCGCCGAACACCGGGTCAGCGCCCGCCTGGTGGGCCTCGACCCGGCCGCCGTACCCGCCGACCGGGCGGAGATGGCCGCCTACTTCGCGAAGGTGCGGCCCGAACTCACCGCCGGACCCGAGGCGCGGGACGTCGACGACTTCCTGCGCCGGCCGCCGACGCACCCGCTGCTGGTACCGGCGCGCGAACTGCTGTGGCGGCGCGTGGCCGGACTGGCGTACGCCTCCCTGCCGTCGTACGCCCACGAGCTGTACGGGCGTGCGGCCCCCGCACCCGCGACCGTCACCCGCCACCTGCGGCTCACCGGCACCCTGCTGCGCGCCGTTCCCGCCCGGGTGCGCTGGCAACTCCCGCCCCGGCACATCCTGCGGGCGATGGCGCGACTCGGCCCCGGCGCCCGCCCGGCACCGTACAAACTCGAACCACAGGTCGCCATACTGGACGGGCCAGGGGAGGGCGCGGCGGACAGCGACGGGGGCGACGGCACGCGATGGGGGAGACCAGGCTGATCCAGGGCCGGTACCGGCTGCTGGACCTGATCGGGCGCGGGGGCATGGGCGAGGTGTGGCGGGCGCGCGACGAGTCGCTGGGCCGGCACGTCGCCGTGAAGTGCCTCAAACCCCTCGGCCCGCACCACGACCAGTCCTTCACCCGGGTCCTGCGGGAAAGGTTTCGCCGCGAGGCCCGGGTGGCCGCCGCGCTCCAGCACCGCGGCGTGACCGTCGTCCACGACTTCGGCGAGTCCGACGGCGTCCTCTTCCTCGTCATGGAACTGCTGCAGGGCCGCAACCTCAGCCAGCTCCTGGAGGACAACAAGCACCATCCGCTGCCCGTGCCCGACATCGTCGACATCGCCGACCAGGTGGCCGCGGCCCTCGCCTACACACACCGGCAGGGCATCGTGCACCGGGACCTGAAACCCGCCAACATCGTGCGGCTGACCGACGGCACGGTGAAGATCTGCGACTTCGGCATCGCCCGCCTCGGGGCCGACATCGGCTTCACCTCCCGGCTGACCGGCACCGGTGTCGCGATGGGCACCCCGCACTACATGTCGCCGGAGCAGATCGGCGGCGACGAGGTCGACCAGCGCAGCGACCTGTACTCGCTGGGGTGCGTCCTGTACGAACTCGCCACCGGGGTACCGCCGTTCGACCTCGACGACGCCTGGGCGATCCTCGTCGGCCACCGCGACACGCCGCCCGCGCCGCCGCGCACCCACCGTGCCGAGCTGCCGGCCTACCTGGAGCAGATCATCCTGGATCTGCTGGCCAAGCTTCCGGAGCAACGTCCGCGTGACGCCGCCGAGCTGGGGCACAGGATCAGCGCGGGCCGCACCACGCCCCCTTACGTGCCGACGGTCGCCACCGCGCAGCCGCCCGAACCGGCGGCCCGCGAACCGCGGCTGCCGTCCTGGACCCGTGGCATGACCACCGGCCACAAGGCGGCCGGTGCCGCGCTGCGCACCACACCGCCGGACGCCGGCGCCGCGCTCACCAGCGAGTGGATCGCCCGCCCGGGCACGGACCGCATCCCCGCCCCCGTCCCGGACACACCGCCGACCCCGTCCACGGAGGTGCTCACGGCCCTGGCCGGCCGCCACAACGCGGGCCTGAGCCTGGGGCGGCTGGGTCGCTGGGCCGAGGCGGGCGAAGTGCACCGCGCGGTCGCCGCCGAACGCGAGCACCTCCTCGGCCCGGATCACCCCGACACCCTCGCCAGCCGCTACGAGATCGCCTTCACCCTCAGCCGCACCGGACGCGCGGCCGACGCGCTGCGCGAGTACACGCACGTCGCCCGGGCCCGGGAGCGGGTGCTCGGCGCCGACCACGCCGACACCCTCGCCGTCCGGCAGGAAACGGCCTACGTACTGGGCCAGTTGGGGCGGCCCTTCGACGCGCACCAGGAGTACACGCGGGTGCTCGCCGCCCGGGAGCGCACGATGGGCCCCGACCACCCCGACACTCTGCGCTGCCGGCACAACCTCGCCTTCAACCTCAGCAGGCTGGGTCGCCTGGAGGACTCGTACCGCATGGCGTCCGACGTCGCCGCCGCCCGCGCCCGGGTCCTCGGACCCGGCCACCCCGACACCCTGGTCACCCGCTACGAGGTCGCCTACGCGCTGGGCCAGTTGGGCCGCTGGCCGGAGGCGCTGGAGACCTACCGCGAGGTCGCCGAGGCCCGCGCCCAGGCCCTGGGCCCCGACCACCCCGACACCCTCGCCGCCCGCTACGAGATCGGCATCAGCCTCGGCCGCCTCGGCCGCAGCACGGACGCGCTGAAGCTGTACCGCGACCTGATCGACGACCGCACCCGTGTGCACGGCCCCGACCACCCCGAGACCCTGCGCGCCCGGCACGGCCTCGGCGTCAACCTCGGCCGCCTCGGCCGCTGGGAGGAGGCCCTCGCCGAGTCCCGCGACGTGGGCGCGATCCGCGAACGCGTCCTCGGCCCGGACCATCCCGACACCCTGGTCAGCCGCCGCGAGGTCGCGGTCGGCCTGGGCTGGCTCGGCCGCTGGGCGGACGCGCTGGCCCAGTACCGCGCGGTGGCCGCCGCCCGCGAACGCGTCCTCGGCCCGGACCACCCCGACACCCTCGCCAGCCGCAACGACGAGGCCCACTGCCTGGAACAGCTCGGCCGCGGACAGGAGGCGGTCGAGCTGTACCGCAGGGTCGCGGTGCTGCGCCGGCAGCGGGCGGCCGGCGACGCGTGATCCGCACCGGCCCGCTCTGGCCGATTCGGATCACTCCGTGTTACGAAGAGCCATGCCTGCACACGAGGGACATCGCGCATACGACGCCGTCATCGTCGGCGGCGGCCACAACGGCTTGGTCGCCGCCGCCTACCTGGCCCGGGCCGGACGGTCGGTCCTGGTGCTGGAACGGCTGGACCACACCGGGGGCGCCGCCGTCTCCACCCGCCCCTTCCCCGGCGTCGACGCCCGGCTGTCGCGCTACTCGTACCTGGTCAGCCTGCTCCCCCAGAAGATCGTCCGGGACCTCGGCCTGGACGTCCGCCTGCGCACCCGCACGATCTCCTCGTACACGCCCGTCCAGCGCGGCGGCCGTCCGGGCGGCCTGCTCGTGGGCGGCGGCGAGCAGCGGACCCGCGAGGCCTTCGCCCGGCTGACCGGCGGCGAGCGCGAGTACGAGGCCTGGCAGCGCTTCTACGGCAGGACCGCACGCGTCGCCCGAGCCGTGTTCCCCACGCTGACCGAGCCGCTGCCCACCCGGGACGAACTGCGCCGCCGGATCGACGACGAGGACGCCTGGCGGATGCTCTTCGAAGAGCCGATCGGCGTCGCCGTCGAGCACCACTTCGCCGACGACCTGGTCCGCGGTGTGGTCCTCACCGACGCGCTGATCGGCACCTTCGCCGACGCCCATGACACCGAACTCCGGCAGAACCGCTGCTTCCTCTACCACGTGATCGGCGGCGGCACCGGCGACTGGGACGTACCGGTCGGCGGCATGGGTGCCGTGACCGGCGCGCTGACCGACGCGGCCCGCCGGGCGGGCGCCGTCATCGCCACCGGGCACGAGGCGCTGCGGATCGTCACCGACGGCAGCACCGCCGAGGTCACCTACCGCACCCACGACGGGGAAGGCGTCGCCGTCGCCCGGCACGTCCTGGTGAACGCCTCGCCGCAGGAGCTGGCCGCGCTCACCGGTGACACCCCGCCCGCTCCCGCCGAGGGCGCCCAGCTGAAGGTCAACATGCTGCTCAAGCGGCTGCCCCGACTGCGCGACACGTCGGTCGACCCGCGCGAGGCATTCGCCGGCACCTTCCACATCGCTGAGGGATACGAGCAGTTGGCCACCGCGTACGCCCAGGCCGCGGCCGGTGAACTGCCCGCCGCCCCGCCGTCCGAGATCTACTGCCACTCCCTGACCGACCCGACGATCCTCGCCCCGGACCTGGTCGAGCGGGGCTACCAGACCCTCACCCTGTTCGGCCTGCACACCCCCGCCCGCCTGTTCGCCCGGGACAACGACGCCGTGCGCGACGCGCTGCTGAAGGCGACCGTCGACCAGCTCGACGCCCACCTGGCCGAGCCCCTCGCCGACTGCCTGGCCACCGACGCCGACGGCCGGCCGTGCATCGAGGCCAGGACCCCGCTCGACCTGGAGCGGGAACTGCGGCTGCCCGGCGGCAACATCTTCCACCGCGAGCTGTCCTGGCCGTACGCCCAGGAGAGCACGGGCCGCTGGGGCGTGGAGACCCGGCACGCCAACGTGCTGCTGTGCGGGGCGGGCGCGGTGCGCGGCGGCGGGGTCAGCGGGGTGCCCGGGCACAACGCGGCGATGGCGGTGCTGGAGGGAGCCGACGGCCTCGCCGGGTGACGCCCGGGGCGGCGGTGGCCGACGGCTTCGCTGCGTGATGCCAGGGCGGGCGGGGCCGACCGGACCGGGGTGAGCCGGGGGCTTCGCGGGCCGTCAGTCGGCGGAAGCGGTCCAGCCCGTCGCCGTGATGCGGGCCGCGTCGGCAGGGCGCGCCTCGTCGAAGAGGACGGTGCGGTCGGCCTCGACCCGCAGGGCGTCGACGTAGGCGCCACGGCCGACGTACAGCCGGTCGGTGGTGTACCGCCAGCGCAGCGCGAGCCGTGGGGCCGCCGGGAGGTCCGCCGCCAGCCGGTGCCAGACGCGTCCCGACCATCCGGTGGCCAGGCCGGCCGGGTGGGCCTCGGGTTCCTCGCCGTGGCGTGCCGTCGTGAACGGGACCGGCTGCCAGGTGTCGCCGCCGTCCGCGGAGGACTCGAGGACGAGTCCGTCGGCCCGCGGTTCGGTGTCCCACCACAGGGCGCAGCGCAGCCGTGCCCCGCCCGAGGACGTGTCGAGTGCGGGCAGCGTGAGGGTTGCGGTCGTCGCGTTCGCCGTCCCGGAGAACCAGGCGGTACGTCCCCGCGCCGGGCGGACCGGTACGGCGCGCGCCAGGTTGTTCGCGGCGGCGACCCGGGGCGCGGAGCCGGAACGCCACCTGCGCACGGGGTGCACGGAGTTGCCGAGGACGACGAGGAACGAGTCGGTCGTCGGGTCGAGGACGAGTGAGGTGCCGGTGAAGCCGGTGTGCCCCGCCGTGCGCGGGGTGGCCATCGCGCCCATGTACCAGTGCTGGTAGAGCTCGAAGCCGAGGCCGTGCTCGTCCCCGGGGAAGGCGGTGTTGAAGTCGGTGAACATCAGCTCCACCGACTCCGGCCGCAGGATGCGCTCCCGGCCGTAGCGGCCGCCGTTGAGCAGGGTGCGGCCCAGCACGGCCAGGTCCCACGCGTTGGAGAACACCCCCGCGTGACCCGCGACGCCGCCGAGGCTGAAGGCGTTCTCGTCGTGCACCTCGCCCCACACCAGGCCACGGTCCAGCCCCGACCAGGGCTTTCGGGCGTCCTCCGTGGCGGCGATCCTCGGCTTCCAGGAGGCGGGCGGGTTGAAACGAGTGCGGTGCATCCCGAGTGGAGCGGTGATCTCGTCGTGGAGCAGGGCGTCCAGAGTGCGAGCGGTGATCTTCTCCAGGACGAGCTGGAGGGAGATCAGGTTGAGGTCCGAGTAGAGGTAGGCGGTCCCCGGTGGGTTGAGCGGCGCCTCGTTCCAGATGAGCTGGAGCTTCTCCTCGTACGTCGGCGCGTTGTACAGCGGTATCCATGCCCGGAACCCCGAGGTGTGCGTCAGCAGTTGACGGACCGTGATGTCCTGCTTGCCCCCGCCCGCGAAGTCCGGCAGGTACGAGGCGACGGCGGCCTCCAGCTCCAGCGTCCCCCGCTCGATCTGCTGCACGGCGAGGATGGAGGTGAACAGCTTGGACACGGACGCGAGGTCGAAGACGGTGTCCTCGGCCATCGGGATCTGCTCCCCGGCCGGGAACTCGACGCCGGTGTCGGTCTTCTCGTCGTAGGCGGCATAGCGCACCGCCATTCCGATCGGCTCGTGCAGCGCCACGGTGCCGCCGCGCCCGGCGAGCAGCACGGCACCGGCGTACCAGGGGTACTTGGGGGAGGGGCCGAGGAACGCCTCGGCGTCGGTGACGAGTTGGCGCAGATGGGCGGGGAGCAGCCCCGCGCGTTCGGGCGAGCCGGGGCGCAGGGTCGGGTGGCTCGATGCTGCCGGGGCGGCCGCGGCCGGTCCCGCCGGGAAGGGTGCCAGGGCGAGGGCGCCGCCCAAGGCGAGGGTTCCGGTGCCCAGTTGACGGCGGGTGAGGCCGGTCGCCATCTCTTCGCCCATCGAGGACCCTCCCGTACACAGGCTGAAAGTATCTTTCCGGGATCGCCTTGCGGAGTGAAACTTTCCTGTCAGGCGCGGGATGTGTCAATGGGGCGTGCGGTCCGCATGAGGTGACCAAAAAACTGACGGGACGTCAGAAAACCTCTTCCGTCGTCCGCCGGGCTGCGGCATCCTGCGCCCATGCAGACGGAGCTGAGCAAGAAACTGGGAGTCGAGTACGCCGTCTTCGGCTTCACGCCGTTCCCCGCCGTCGCCGCCGCCATCAGCCGGGCCGGCGGCTTCGGAGTGCTCGGCGCGGTCCGCTACACGGCCCCCGACGACCTCAAGCGCGACCTCGACTGGATCGAGGCCCACGCCGAGGGCAGGCCCTACGGCCTGGACGTGGTCATGCCCGCGAAGAAGGTGGAGGGCGTCTCCGAGGCCGACGTCGAGGCGATGATCCCGCAGGGGCACCGGCAGTTCGTGGCGGACACCCTCGCCAAGCACGGGGTGCCCGAACTCCCGGACGGCGAGGCGTCGGGATGGCGCATCACCGGCTGGATGGAGCAGGTCGCCCGCACCCAGCTCGACGTCGCCTTCGACTACCCGATCAGGCTGCTCGCCAACGCCCTCGGCTCACCACCCGCCGACGTCATCGCCCGCGCCCACGACCGGGGCGTGCTGGTCGCCGCGCTCGCGGGCAGTGCCCGGCACGCGCGCAAGCACAAGGACGCCGGCATCGACATCGTCGTGGCCCAGGGCTACGAGGCGGGCGGCCACACCGGCGAGATCGCCTCCATGGTGCTCACCCCCGAGGTCGTCGACGCCGTCGGCCCGCTGCCCGTGCTGGCCGCCGGCGGCATCGGCAGCGGACAACAGGCGGCCGCCGCGCTCGCCCTCGGCGCCCAGGGAGTGTGGACGGGCTCCATCTGGCTGACCACCACCGAGGCCGACCTCCACTCGCCCGCCCTGACCCGCAAACTGCTCGCCGCAGAGTCCGGCGACACCGTCCGCTCCCGCGCCCTGACCGGAAAGCCCGCCCGCCAGCTGCGCACCGAGTGGACCGACGCCTGGGACGACCCCACCGGACCGGGCACCCTGCCCATGCCGCTGCAGGGCCTGCTGGTCGCCGACGCGGTGTCGCGCATCCAGAGGTACGAGGTGGAACCGCTGCTCGGCACGCCGGTCGGCCAGATCGTCGGCCGGATGACCAGCGAGCGCAGCGTCCAGGCCGTCTTCGACGACCTCACCCGCGGCTTCGAGCAGGCCGTGGACCGCATCAACCGCATCGCCGGAAGGAGCGGCCAGTGACGAGCACACCCCCCGCCGGTTTCTGGGCCCAGGCCACCCAGGACCCCGGCCGCACGGTCCTGATCGCGCCGGACGGCGAACAGTGGACCGCCGGCCGTCTGCACGCCGCCGCCAACCGCCTCGTCCACGGCCTGCGCGCGGCCGGGATGGAACGCGGCGACGCCTTCGCCGTCGTCCTCCCCAACTCGGCCGAGTTCTTCACCGCGTACCTGGCCGCCACCCAGGCCGGCTTCTACCTCGTCCCCGTCAACCACCACCTCGTCGGCCCCGAGATCGCCTGGATCGTCTCCGACTCCGGCGCCAAGGTCCTCCTCGCCCACGAGCGTTTCGCCGGACCCGCCCGCCGCGCCGCCGACGAGGCCGGCCTCCCGCCCACCCACCGGTACGCCGTCGGCGAGGTCGAGGGCTTCCGCCCGTACGACCGACTCCTCGACGGGCAACCGGAGTCGGCACCCGCCGACCGCACCCTCGGCTGGGTCATGAACTACACCTCGGGTACGACGGGCCGTCCGCGCGGCATCCGGCGCCCGCTGCCCGGCAAGCTCCCCGAAGAGGCCTACCTCGGCGGCTTCCTCGGCATCTTCGGCATCAGGCCCTTCGACGACAACGTGCACCTGGTCTGCTCGCCGCTCTACCACACGGCCGTCCTCCAGTTCGCGGGCGCGTCCCTGCACATCGGGCACCAGCTGGTCCTCATGGACAAGTGGACCCCGCAGGAGATGCTCCGCCTCGTCGACGCCCACCGGTGCACGCACACCCACATGGTCCCGACCCAGTTCCACCGCCTGCTGGCCCTCCCCGACGACGTGAAGGCGCGCTACGACGTCTCCGCCATGCGGCACGCCATCCACGGCGCCGCGCCCTGTCCCGACCATGTGAAACGGGCCATGATCGACTGGTGGGGCGACTGCGTGGAGGAGTACTACGCGGCCAGCGAGGGCGGCGGCGCCTTCGCCACGACCGAGGACTGGCTGAAGAAACCCGGCACCGTCGGCAAGGCCTGGCCCATCAGTGAACTCGCGATCTTCGACGACGACGGCAACCGGCTCCCGCCCGGTGAACTCGGCACCGTCTACATGAAGATGACCACGGGCGGCTTCAGCTACCACAAGGACGAGGCGAAGACGCGGAAGAACCGCATCGGCGACTTCTTCACCGTCGGCGACCTCGGCGTGCTCGACGAGGACGGCTACCTCTTCCTGCGCGACCGCAAGATCGACCTCATCATCTCGGGCGGCGTCAACATCTACCCCGCCGAGATCGAGTCGGCCCTGCTCGCCCACCCCGCCGTCGCCGACGCCGCCGCCTTCGGCATCCCGCACGACGACTGGGGCGAGGAGGTGAAGGCCGTCGTCGAACCGGCCCCGGACCACGAGCCGGGCCCCGCCCTGGCCGCCGCCCTGCTCGACCACTGCGCCGCACACCTCGCCGGCTACAAACGGCCCAAGAGCGTCGACTTCATCGCCGAGATGCCCCGCGACCCCAACGGCAAGCTGTACAAACGGCGGCTGCGGGAGCCGTACTGGGAGGGACGTACCCGTCCCGTGTGAACGGCGACGGCCCGTGCAGGCGCCAGGGTCGTCGTCGATGACGTCTTCCTCGGCGGAGCGGCGTCCCGGCAGCGGTGGCAGAAGGCTCCGGGCGGACTCACTGATCCGGCGGGGAATACAGCCAGTGCCGCAGCAGGCGGCTCAGCCGTGGCATCACCAGGTACGTCAGCGTCGGCAGCAGCACCAGCGGGAAGACGGCGGCCCGCAGCGGCAGGGGCCAGGCGTCCGTGTGGGGCGTCACCAGCCACTGGATCAGCAGGGTGAACGGATAGGCACCCAGGAACGTGGTGAGCACCATCTTCCAGCGGGCCGGGGCCTGCACGGTGGTGCCGGGCAGACCGAACCAGGTCTCCATCCCGGACGTCGACTGCCGCTCGCTGCCGATCTCCGTGGCGACGCCCGCGATCCGCGCGTGCCATTGCGCCCGCTCGTCCGACTGCAGCCACGCGGCCAGCCGATGCGGATCGGACCAGCGCAGCACCGCGTGGAAGCGGTGACCCCCCTCGGGACGCAGCCACGAGACGCCCTCGTTGCCCGGGAACCGTCTGGCGCAGCGGGTGATCCCGTGCGTCCACTCCTCGAACTCCTGCTCCCGACCGGGACGCACTTCCCAGGTGAAGACCGTGGTGACCGGCTCGCCCCGCCGTACTTCGGTGGTGCTCATGCTCACCACGTGTCCCACGTACGGCGCGGGTCATGCCTCGTGGCCGTGGGTGACCAAGGTGCCGGCCGTCATCGTGAGGGCAGAATCGACGGGCGGCGGCTTGACCTCCCTCGGCGGTCGTCCGAGGATCGGGTGCCATGACGCCCGGACACGGCAGCACGGTCGACGGGGTGCTGCGGCGCAGCGCCCACCGCACCCCGGCACGCGTCGCGGTCGACTTCCGCGACCGCCGCTGGACGTACGAGGAGCTCGACGACGCCGTCTCCCGGGCGGCGAGCGTCCTCCTCGACCGGGGACTCACCCCCGGGGACCGGGTCGGCGCCTACGGCCACAACTCCGACGCCTACCTCATCGCCTTCCTCGCCTGCGCCCGCGCGGGCCTGGTGCACGTGCCGGTGAACCAGAACCTGACCGGCGACGACCTGGCGTACATCGTCGGCCAGTCGGAGAGCTCCCTGGTCCTCGCCGACCCCGACCTGGCCTCCCGACTGCCGGACACCGTGGACGTGCTGCCGCTGCGGGACGCGGACGACTCGCTGCTGAGCCGGCTGCCCGCGGCGGCGCCGTACGACGGTCCGGAACCGCGCAGCGAGGACCTGACGCAGCTGCTGTACACCTCCGGTACGACGGCCCTGCCGAAGGGCGCGATGATGACGCACCGCGCCCTGGTGCACGAGTACCTCAGCGCGATCACCGCCCTCGACCTCAGCGCCGGCGACCGGCCCGTGCACGCGCTGCCGCTCTACCACTCGGCGCAGATGCACGTCTTCCTGCTGCCCTGCCTGGCGGTCGGCGCGACGAACATCATCCTCGACGCGCCGGACGGCGACCGGCTCTTCGACCTGATCGAGACCGGGCGCGTGGACAGCGTGTTCGCCCCGCCCACCGTGTGGATCGGCCTGACGAACCGCCCCGACTTCACCACCCGCGACCTCAGCGGGCTGCGCAAGGCGTACTACGGCGCGTCGATCATGCCGGTCCCCGTCCTGGAACGCCTGCGCGAACGCCTCCCGAAGCTGGCCTTCTACAACTGCTTCGGCCAGAGCGAGATCGGCCCCCTCGCCACCGTCCTCGGCCCCGACGAGCACAAGGGCCGCATGGACTCCTGCGGCCGGCCGGTGCTCTTCGTGGACGCCCGGGTGGTCGACGAGAACGGCAAGGACGTGCCCGACGGAACACCGGGCGAAATCGTCTACCGCTCCCCGCAGTTGTGCGAGGGCTACTGGAACAAGCCGGACGAGACCGCCGAGGCCTTCCGTGACGGCTGGTTCCACTCCGGCGACCTCGCGGTACGCGACCAGGACGGCTACTTCACGATCGTCGACCGGGTGAAGGACGTCATCAACTCCGGTGGCGTCCTGGTCGCTTCACGGCAGGTCGAGGACGCCCTCTACACCCACGACTCCGTCGCCGAGGTCGCCGTCGTCGGCCTGCCCGACGAGAAGTGGGTCGAGGCGGTCACCGCGGTCGTCGTACCCCGCGGTGAGGTCACCGAGGCCGAACTCATCGCCCACGCCCGCGAGAAACTCGCCCCGTTCAAGGCACCGAAGCGCGTCCTCTTCGTGGACGAACTTCCGCGCAACTCCAGCGGCAAGATCCTCAAGCGGGAGCTCCGGGACCGCTTCAGCTGAGGCGGAAGTGTGTTGCGGCGACCGGCCCCAGGCCCCGATGATCGGCGCCATGCCCACCTTCACCGCACCCGACGGCACCCGGCTCGCCCACCACTCGCGCGGTGCCGGCGAGCCGCTCGTCGTCCTGCCCGGCGGGCCCATGCGGGCCTCCGCCTACCTCGGCGACCTGGGCGGGCTCACCGCGCACCGCCGGCTGGTCCTGCTCGACCTGCGCGGCACCGGGGACTCCGCGGTGCCGGCGGATCCGGCGACGTACCGCTGCGACCGACTGGTGGGCGACGTGGAGGCGCTGCGGATCCACCTGGGGCTGGAACGGATGGACCTGCTCGGCCACTCGGCCGGCGGCAGCCTGGCGATGCTGTACGCGGCCCGTCATCCCGAGCGGGTGGCACGGCTGGCGCTGATCACCGCGACCCCGTGGGCGCTGGGCCTGCCCGCGACGGCCGAGGACCGGCTGACCGCGGCACGGCTGCGCAAGGGCGAGCCGTGGTTCGAGGAGGCCTTCCCGGCGTTCGAGCGCTGGCTGGCGGGCGACGGTGACTTCGACCCGGTGTTCCTGCCCTTCTTCTACGGCCGTTGGAACGACACGGCCGCCGCGCACGCCGCGCTCGAGGAGGAGCAGACCAACGACGAGGCAGGGGAGACGTACGGCTCCGACGGTGCCTACGACCCGCCCGCCACCCGCGCCGCAGTGACCGCCCCCGTTCTCGTGTACGCCGGTGAACTCGACGGCGGCCCCCGCCCCGAGCTGGCGCGCCGCGCCGCCGACGTCTTCCCGAACGCCGAGTTCACCGTCCAGCCGGGAGCGGGGCACTTCCCGTGGCTCGACGACCCCGACCGGTTCGCCCGGCGCACCGCCGCCTTCTTCGACGGCGCCTGACGCCCTAACAGTCCGCCGCCACCGCCACCTCGCGCGCCCACCGGTAGTCCGCCTTGCCGCTCGGTGAGCGGCGGATGGACTCCGTGACCACCAGCTGGCGCGGGATCTTGTACCCGGCCAGACGGTCCCGGCAGTGGGTCTGGATGTCCTCCAGGGACGGGGTCGGCGCGCCCTCGCGCAGTTGGACGACCGCCGCGACATGGCTGCCCCACCGGGCGTCCGGAACGCCGGCCACCAGCGCGTCGTACACGTCCGGGTGGGACTTCAGGGCCTGCTCGACCTCCTCCGGGTACACCTTCTCGCCCCCGGTGTTGATGCACTGCGAGCCACGGCCCAGCACGGTCACCACGCCGTCCTCGTCGACGGTGGCCATGTCGCCGAGGAGCACCCATCGCTCGCCGTCCTTCTCGAAGAAGGTCTCGGCGGTTTTCGCCGGGTCGTTGTAGTAGCCGAGCGGAACATGGCCGCACTGGGCGATCCGGCCCACCTCGCCGACGGCCACCGGCTCGTGCGTGGCCGGATCGACCACCTGCGTACGGGAGTTGACGCGGATGCGGAAGCCGCGCTCGGGGCCGGAGTCGTCCGTGGCCGTGCCGTTGAAACCGGACTCCGAGGAGCCGAAGTTGTTCAGCAGCATCACCTGCGGGACGAGGGTGAGGAACTGCTGCCGGACCGTCTCCGACATGACCGCGCCGGACGACGACACGCTGAACATCGAGGAACAGTCCGTCCCCTTCATGGGCCCGGCGAGCGCGTCGATGAGCGGGCGCAGCATCGCGTCGCCGACCAGCGACATGCTGGTGACCTTCTCCCGCTCGACGGTCCGCAGCACCTCCTCGGGCACGAACTTGCGGTGCAGCACGACCCGTTGCCCGAAGTTGAAGCCGATGAACGCGGTCAGGGTGGACGTGCCGTGCATCAGCGGGGGAGCGGGGAAGAAGGTGATGCCCGAACCGCCCGCCGCGACCCGCTCGGCCAGCTCCTGCGGCTTCTTCACCGGCTCACCGGTCGGCGCTCCGCCGCCCAGCCCGGAGAAGAACAGGTCCTCCTGCCGCCACATCACACCCTTCGGCATCCCCGTCGTACCGCCGGTGTAGATGATGAACTGGTCGTCGCCCGAGCGCGCCGGGAACCCGCGCTCCGCCGAGCCGGCGGCCTCGGCCTCGGCGAACGGCACCCCCAGCGAGCCACCGGTGCCCACCCGCACCAGATGCCGCAGCTTCTTTGCCCGCGGCAACGCTGCCGCCACCCGGTCCGTGAACTCCGCGTCGAAGACCAGGGCCACCAGATCGGCGTCCCGGTAGAGGTAGACCAACTCATCTTCCACATAGCGGTAGTTGACGTTGACCGGCACGATCCGTGCCTTGAGGCAGCCGAGCACCGTCTGGAGGTACTCGACGCCGTTGTACAGATGGAGTCCGAGGTGCTCGCCGGGGCGGATCCCGCTGTCGAGCAGGTGGTGGCCGATGCGGTTGGCGGCGGCGTCCAGTGCGGCGTACGTCAGACGGCGCTCCGCACCCGTGCCGGGATGGTCGAGGTACACGAGCGCCTCGCGGTCCGGCACCACGTCCACGACCGACTCGAACAGGTCGGCAAGGTTGTACTCCACCGCTCCTCCTGACCTCGCTGCCCCTCGGTTGCCGGTCATCAGAGCAAAGGGCGGCACAACTGGGAAGGGTCCGCGCAGAGAAAACTGACTGACTGTCAGAAAACCCTTGAAGTGCTTCACCGCCTCCTGCAACCTGTTCTCGTTCCTGCGGACGGAGGACACCCATGGGTGGCACCGAACACCTCACCGTGCAGCGCGAAGGCGCCACGCTGGTGCTCACGCTCAACCGGCCCGACGCCAAGAACGCGCTCTCGCTTCCGATGCTCGTCGGCCTGTACGACGGCTGGGTCGAGGCCGACGAGGACGAGACGATCCGCTCGATCGTGCTGACCGGAGCGGGCGGCGCGTTCTGCGCGGGCATGGACCTCAAGGCCCTGGCCGGGAAGGGCATGGCGGGTCAGCAGTACCGGGACCGGCTCAAGGCCGACCCCGACCTGCACTGGAAGGCGATGCTGCGGCACCACCGCCCCCGCAAACCCGTGATCGCCGCCGTCGAGGGCCACTGTGTCGCGGGCGGCACCGAGATTCTCCAGGGCACCGACATCCGGGTCGCGGGCGAGTCGGCGACCTTCGGCCTGTTCGAGGTCCGGCGCGGGCTGTTCCCGATCGGCGGCTCCACGGTCCGGCTGCAACGCCAGATCCCACGCACCCACGCCCTGGAGATGCTGCTCACCGGACGCCCGTACAGCGCCCGGGAGGCCGCGGACATCGGCCTGATCGGGCAGGTCGTCCCCGACGGCACGGCGCTCGGCAAGGCCCTGGAGATCGCCGAACGGATCAACGCGTGCGGGCCCCTCGCCGTCGAGGCCGTCAAGGCGTCGGTGTACGAGACGGCCGAGATGACCGAGGCGGACGGCCTCGCCGCGGAACTCGCCCGCGGCTGGCCGGTCTTCGACACCGCCGACGCCAAGGAAGGCGCCCGCGCCTTCGCGGAGAAGCGGCCACCCGTCTACAAACGCGCCTGACGAGGGAGTCACCGTGCCCGAAGTCCTCAAAGCCCCCCTGGTCCTCGAGTTCCCTTTCACCCGCTCCCTCGGCCCCGTCCAGAGCGCCTTCCTGACCGGTCTGCGCGAACGCGTCGTCCTCGGCGTCCGCACCTCCGACGCACGCACCCTCGTCCCGCCCGTCGAGTACGACCCCGTCACCGCCGAGGAGCTGCGCGACCTCGTCGAGGTCGCCCCGACGGGCACGGTCACCACCTGGGCCTGGAACCACGCCCCGCGCCGCGGCCAGCCCCTCGACACCCCCTTCGCCTGGGCCCTGGTCCGCCTCGACGGCGCCGACACCGCCCTCCTGCACGCCCTCGACGCCCCCGGCCCCGACACGGTCCGCACCGGCATGCGCGTCCGCATCCGCTGGGCCGAGGAACGCACCGGCGCCATCACCGACATCGCCTGCTTCGAGCCGTACGACGGTGCAGCACCCCGGCTCACCGGTCACGACGGCCACTTCGACCACGCCGTCACCGGCATCGTCGCCCCCGCCCGCCTCGACTACACCTACAGCCCCGGCCGCGCCCAGTCCGCGTACATCGACGCGCTGTCCGGGCACCGCACCGTCGGCGAACGCTGCCCCGCCTGCCGCAAGGTGTACGTGCCGCCCCGCGGCGCCTGCCCCACCTGCGGCGTCGCCACCGCCGAACAGGTCGAGGTCGGCCCGCGCGGCACCGTCACCACGTTCTGCATCGTCAACATCAAGGCGAAGAACCTCGACATCGAAGTGCCGTACGTCTACGCCCACATCGCCCTGGACGGCGCCGATCTCGCCCTGCACGGCCGTATCGGCGGCATCCCCTACGACCGGGTGCGCATGGGACTGCGCGTCGAACCCGTGTGGACGCAAGGGTCCCGCTACCCCGACCACTACCGGCCCACCGGCGAACCCGACGCGGACTACGACACGTACAAGGAGTTGCTGTGACCCGGGACATCGCCGTCGTCGCCTTCGCGCAGACCGACCACCGGCGCACCAGCGACGAGCTCTCCGAGGTGGAGATGCTCATGCCGGTCCTGCACGAGGTGCTCGACCGCACCGGCCTGCAGACCGCCGACATCGGTTTCACCTGCTCCGGTTCCAGCGACTACCTGGCCGGCCGTGCCTTCTCCTTCACCCTCGCCCTGGACGGGGTGGGCGCCTGGCCGCCGATCTCCGAGTCGCACGTCGAGACGGACGGGGCCTGGGCGCTGTACGAGGCGTGGACCACGCTGCTCACCGGCGAGGCGGACACCGCCCTCGTGTACGCGTACGGCAAGTCCTCACCCGGCTCGGTGCGCGACGTGCTCACCCGCCAGCTCGACCCGTACTACGTCGCGCCCCTGTGGCCCGACTCCGTGGCTCTCGCCGCCCTCCAGGCGCAGGCCCTCATCGACGCCGGCGAGACCGACGAACCCGCGCTCGCGGCCGTCGCCGCCCGCAGCCGGGCGGCCGGTCAGGACAACCCCCATGCCCAGCTGAGAGGTTCGGTGCCGCACGGGGACTACCTCGTACGGCCCCTGCGCACCGGCGACTGCCCGCCCGTCGGCGACGGCGCCGCCGCCGTGATCCTCGCCGCCGGGGAGCGGGCCCGCGCGCTGTGCGCACGGCCCGCCTGGATCCGCGGCATCGACCACCGCATCGAGGCACACGCACTCGGTGTGCGCGACCTGACCGACTCGCCCTCCACCCGCCTGGCGGCCGAGCGGGCCGGCGCCTTCGACCGGCCGGTCGACACGGCCGAGCTGCACGCGCCGTTCACCGCGCAGGAGATCGTCCTGCGCAAGGCGCTGCGGCTCGACGACACGGTGCGCGTCAACCCGTCCGGCGGCCCGCTCGCCGCCAACCCGGTCATGGCCGCCGGGCTCATCCGCATCGGCGAGGCGGCCGCCCGTGTCCACCGCGGTGCGTCCGACCGGGCCCTCGCCCACGCCACGTCCGGTCCCTGTCTGCAACAGAACCTGGTCGCCGTACTCGAAGGGGATCCACGATGAGCAAGGAGCCTGTGGCCGTCGTCGGGATCGGCCAGACCAAGCACGTCGCCGCCCGCCGGGACGTGTCGATCGCGGGCCTGGTCCGCGAGGCCGCCCGACGTGCCCTGGCCGACGCCGAGTTGACGTGGGCCGACATCGACGCCGTCGTCATCGGCAAGGCGCCCGACTTCTTCGAGGGCGTCATGATGCCGGAGCTGTACCTCGCCGACGCGCTCGGTGCGGTGGGCAAGCCGATGCTGCGCGTGCACACGGCCGGATCGGTCGGCGGGTCCACCGCACTCGTCGCGGCGAACCTGGTCGCGGCGCGCGTGCACGGCACCGTCCTCACGCTCGCCTTCGAGAAGCAGTCCGAGTCCAACGCCATGTGGGGCCTGTCCCTGCCGATCCCCTTCCAGCAGCCGCTGCTCGCCGGTGCGGGCGGCTTCTTCGCCCCCCACGTGCGTGCGTACATGCGACGCAGCGGCGCGCCCGACACCGTCGGCTCGCTGGTCGCCTACAAGGACCGGCGCAATGCCCTGAAGAACCCCTACGCCCACCTCCACGAGCACGACATCACCCTGGAGAAGGTCCAGGCCTCGCCCATGCTCTGGGACCCGATCCGCTACTCCGAGACCTGCCCCTCCTCCGACGGTGCCTGCGCCATGGTCCTGACCGACCGGGCCGGCGCGGCCCGCGCGCCCCGGCCGCCCGCCTGGATGCTGGGCGGGGCGATGCGCAGCGAACCGACCCTGTTCGCCGGCAAGGACTTCGTGTCGCCGCGGGCCGGGCGGGACTGCGCCGCCGACGTGTACCGGCAGGCGGGGATCGCCGACCCGCGCCGGGACATCGACGCCGTCGAGATGTACGTGCCGTTCTCCTGGTACGAGCCGATGTGGCTGGAGAACCTCGGCTTCGCAGCCGAGGGCGAGGGCTGGAAGCTCACCGAGTCCGGGGTGACCGAACTCGACGGGGACCTGCCCGTCAACATGTCGGGCGGCGTGCTGTCCACCAACCCGATCGGCGCCTCCGGCATGATCCGCTTCGCCGAGGCCGCGCTCCAGGTGCGCGGACAGGCGGGCGAGCACCAGGTGGACGGCGCCCGCAGGGTGCTCGGGCACGCCTACGGAGGCGGCTCCCAGTTCTTCTCCATGTGGCTCGTGGGCTCCGCGCCCCCGCCCTCCTGAAAGGTCCCCCTCACGTGGCCTGTTGGCCATGGGAACCGATCGCTAGGCTGGCCGCGGACGACGAGTCGGGAGGAGCACGGACGTGGCCGAGACCACCACCCAGCAGAAGCCGCTCATGGGCTGGGACAAGCCGGAACTGGACCTGAGCAAGGCCGAATGGCAGTCCAGCAGCCGCGGCCTGGGGGATGTCCAGATCGCTTTCGTCGAGGGTTTCATCGCCATGCGCAACAGCGACCGCCCGGAGAGCCCCTCCCTCATCTTCACCCCCGCCGAGTGGGGTGCGTTCGTGTCGGGGGCACGGGAAGGCGAGTTCGACCTGACCTGAACCCGGGCAGCCACGTGGACGGGCCGAACCGGGGGTGTTCCGCCCGTGTTTTCCGGACACGCGATCCGGTGAACCCACCCGGGGCCACGCCTGAGCGAGGCTGGCCCTGGAAGAGATGGTGGGTCGCCGTCCGGAGGTGAGGACCCCATGAGCACCCTGCCGGTCATCGCGGCGTTCGACGGTTCGGACGACAGTCTGCGGGCCCTGGACTGGGCTCTCGACGCCGCCCGCAGACGTGCGGTACCCCTGCGGGTGGTCCATGTGCGGCAGTACGCCGTACGGGTACCCGCCGGTGTCGAGGTCGCCCGGCTGCCGGAGCCGGAGGACGACCCGGTGCTCGCCCGGGCCCGTGCGCACCTGGCCGGGCGCACCGACGGGCCGGTCGTGGAGTACCGCGGTCCGGAGGGCACCCCCAGTGCGGTACTGCCCGGACTGGGCGCCGAAGCCCAGCTGATGGTGCTCGGCTCCCGGGGCCGCGGCGGCTTCGCCCGGCTGCTGCTCGGCTCCAACGGCCTGGCCGCCGCCCGCGACGCCGAGTGTCCGGTCGTCGTGGTGCCCCGGCCCGGCCGCGAGGTCGACGACGCGCCGCCGCAGGAGCCGGGACCCCGGGTGGTCGTCGGTCTCAACGTGGACGGACCCGACGACGCCGCTCTCACCTTCGCCTTCACCGAGGCCGCCCTGCGCGACGCCCGCCTCCAGGTGATCGCCGCCTACCCGTGGCCGGTACAGCTGTGGGCGGGAGCCGTCGGTGAGCTGGTCCCGACCGGGATCGACCAGGACGCCGTCGAGAACGAGACGCGGGCCCTCGCGGAGGGCTTCCTCGCCCCGCACCGCGGGCGCCACCCGGGGGTCCGGGCCGAACCGTACGTGGTCCCGGGCGACGCGGCCGGCCACCTCGTCGCCAACTCGAAGGACGCCGAGCTGGTCGTCGTGGGCCGGCACCGCCGCCGGCTGCTCGCGCCCGCCCGCATGATGGGCTCGGTCACGCACGCCGTACTCCTGCACGCGGCGAGCCCCGTGGCCGTGGTGCCCCCGGCACCGCCGGAGGAATGACCCGGCCCCCGCGCGTCCCCCAACCCTCACTCACTCCCGTTCGTTAATGGTTGTGCGCGCACGTATCATTAGCATCATGCAGGACTCGCTCAGCAGGGACGCCCGGATCGCCCTGGATCTCGCCCTGACCGTCCGGCACGACGGACACGGCGGCGTCGCCGACGACCTCACCGACCCGGCGGGCCTCACCACGTGGGTGCGCGCGCACCCCGACACCGTCCCCGATGCCACCGTCTACACCGCCGACGCCGAGGCCCTGACCGCCGTCCGCGAGCTGCGCGCCGCCGTCCGCGCCCTCTTCGCCCGCGCCGTGCGCCCCGCCGAGCCCAGCCCGGCCGACGCGGCCCGCCTGCTGCCCGTGCCCGAAGCCCTCGCCCGCCTCAACGCCGCGGCCGCCCGCACGCCCACCGTCCCCGTCCTGCACTGGCCGGACGACGCCGGCCCCGCCCTGCACCGGCAGGCCGTGCACGGCGACGCGGAGCTCACCGCGGTGCTCGCACAGGCCGCCGTCGCCTTCCTCGCGAGCCCCGACCGGCAGCGGCTGCGCGCCTGCCATGCGCCGCGCTGTGTGCGCTACTTCCTCAAGGAGCACCCACGCCAGGAATGGTGCACACCGTCCTGCGGAAACCGCGCCCGCGTCGCCCGACACCACGAACGGCACCGGAAGCCCGCGTAGGCCTGCCCGAACGCCGCACGTGCGGCCGCCCACCCGACGCCGACGACCTGCGGGCACGTACCATGGCGGCATGTCCTTCCTCCGCCGCCGCAGCGCCACCCCCGCAGGGCCCGACTTCGACGTGCTGGCCATGGACCCGGGCGACTGGCCCGGCAATCTGGGCGCGGGCCTGCTGCCCGCCCCCGACGGCACCTGCCAGGGCGTGTTCCTGCGCTACGACCTGTTCGGCGGCCGCGGCCCCGCGATGATCATCGGCAATCTGCCGGAGGGCTCCCCGGCCCGCGAGATCGCCGAGGGGCAGATCCCCTTCGAGGTGGCCCAGCTGCTGCTGGCCCTGGAGAACGACGAGGAGGTGACCGTCGTCGGCACCGAGGACGTGCCGGTGATGCAGGGCGACAACCTCCTCATCGTGCGCCGTCTGAAGCTCTCCGAGAGCCGGATCTCCTGCGTGCAGTTCGACCGCAGCGACAACGTCCTGGTCACCATCGCCGCCTGGGACCGCCCCATCACCGACGACCTGTACGCCCTGCTGAAGCCGCTGCCCGCGGAGCTGTTCCAGCAGGGCTGAGGCTCTACGACGTCGCCGACGACACCGTCACGTCAGCCGCCCGCACGAACGCCACCCGGTGGCCGAACTGGATCTCGTAGTACAGGTCCTCGCCCACCACGACCTGGTGCGCGTCGGTCGCGAAGGTGACCGCGTAGTAGTACTCGCCGGGCACCTTGTCACCGGCGACGTACTTCTGGCCCTCGAGCAGCCGGTACGACAACGGGGACACCGCCTGGGCGGGCACTCCCGCCGGGTAGGCGGCCGCCTCCGGGTAGGCGCGGCCGTACACCGGAACACTCTCCAGGCCGTCCCTGGGCGTGACGACGAGACCCTTCGCGGGCACTGCCGTCGGGGCCTTCTTCGGGTTCTTGAACCAGGCCTTCTGGCCCAGATACCAGATCGCCGTCCAGTCGCCCTCGCGGCCCGCCACCGCATACTGCTGGCCGGTGGAGACCCGTGATCCGATGTCGTTGACGCCGATCGTCGAGTCCCCGCCGCCCGGGCGCAGACCGATGTCCTTGATGAGGGGGTAGTCCTCGCCGGGCCCCGAGTAGAGCCGTACCGCGCTCGAACCGTGCACCGCGCACGGTGTGCCCGCGGACGCGCAGCCCGTGAACGCGGGCCGGTTCGAGGCGTAGTCCGGAAGGATCGTCACCATGCCGCTGCCTGCCCCGGCGGTGGGGCCGAAGGGGCGGCCGAGCAGTGTGAAGTAGTGCCGCCAGTCCCAGTAGGGGCCCGGGTCGGTGTGCATGCCCGGGACCGTCGACGTGGTCGGGCCGGGCACGTTGTCGTGGCCGAGGATGTGCTGCCGGTCCAGCGGAATGCCGTACTTCCTGGCGAGGTACCTCACCAGGCGGGCCGACGAGCGGTACATCGCCTCCGTGTACCAGGCGTCCGGCGAGGCGAGGAAGCCCTCGTGTTCTAGGCCGATCGACTTGGCGTTGACGTACCAGTTGCCCGCGTGCCACGCCACGTCCTTCGCCTTGACGTGCTGGGCGATGTGGCCGTCCGTGGAGCGCAGGGAGTACTGCCAGGAGACATAGGTGGGATCCTGCACCAGGTCGAGGACACCCTCCCAGGCGCCCTCCGTGTCGTGCACGACGATGTACTCGATGCTCTGCGACGCCGGTCGCTCACCCAGGTCGTGGTTGCCGTAGTCGCCCTCCCCGAACTCCTCGTAAGGCGCCGGGATCCACTCACAGGACACGGTCGCCGGGCACTCGGTGCCCTCCGCGGCGGCCCGGCGCAGGCCCGTCCGGCTCAACTGCCCGGTGTCCGGGGCGAGGTCCGGCTGCGCGGCCAGGGAGATGCGCTGTCCGGAGTCGGTGAGGCGTTCCCCGCCGGTGCGGATGACGTCGTACACGTCGCCCGCGTACGCCGCCGCCGTCGCGGTGTCGTCCGCGCCCGAGAAACGGGCCACCGCCCCGTACCACTGAGCCGGATCCTCGCTCAGCGGCTCGCCCAGCTCCCGCTGCGCGGCGGCGAGCAGTGCGGCCCCGCCCGCCACATTCGCCGCGGGGTCGGTGCGCAACTCCTCGGCGCTCATACCGGTCAGCTCCGCCGCCCTGGTCAACGTCCGCAGTCGGGCCGGGAGTTCGGAGTCCTGAGGCAGCTCCGTGTCGGGGAGCAGCGGCGGGCGGGCGCTGTCGCCGCGCGGATCCTCGGTGCCCTCGCTGTGATGCGGGGGCGCCGTGGCGAGGGCCGTGCGGGCGTCGGTGAGATGCATCGGACCGTAGCCGCCGGTCACGCTCGCCGCACCGCCGTGTCCGTCCCAACGGGACTGGAGGTAGGAGACGCCGAGCAGCACGCTCTGCGGCACGTCGTACTCGGCGGCCGCCGCGGCGAACGCCTGCTGCAGCCGGCCGGCCGACCCGGCTTCGGACGGGGCTGCGCCGAGCAGCGGCAGCAGCAGCGCTGCCGAGGCCACGGCGCCGACGGCCCGGCGTACGCGTCTCGGCCCGGCGGCTCGGGTGGGGTCGGTGGCGGATCCTCGCAAAGCAGCCTCCTGTGACGGTCGGGCGCGATGAGCCGTGCGGGGCCGGGCGTGTCAGTGGTACCGGCTCTCGGACGATCCGTCAATCATGCTGCCCACGAGGCGATTTCCCATGTCAGGGCGGGGCGCGAGGAGTTTCGCGGCGGGGGCGGGCGGGCCTGCGGGGCGTCAGTGGCGTACACCAATGGTCCTGATCCCGGCATGACGACGACCGCGGTGCGCCGCTGTCTGCGGAACACACCGCGGTCCGTCATCCCCGTCAGCGAGTGCCGACGGCCGCGCGCACGGCCCGCCGGGCCAGCTGGCAGTCGTCGTGCAGCCGCCGCAGCAGCAGCCGCTGCTCCTCGCCGGACGGCGCAGCACCCGGTGGGGCCGCTCCCGGTGCCGCCGGGGTCGCGTCGTGCATCGAACGCTGCACGGCCGTCTCGTACGTACGGATCTCACGGGTCAGTACGAGCATCAGGTTCACCAGGAACGCGTCCCGTGAGGCGGGGCCCGCGGACTGGGCGATCTGGCTGATGTGCCGCCGTGCCACCGGCGCGTCGCCGAGCACCGACCACAGGACGGCCAGGTCGTAGCCCGGCAGATACCAGCCCGCGTGCTCCCAGTCCACCAGCACCGGACCCGCGGGGGAGAGCAGGATGTTCGACAGCAGCGCGTCGCCGTGGCAGAACTGCCCCATGCCCTGCCGGCCCGCGGCGAGCGCGATGCCGTGCAGCAGCTTCTGCAGGTCACCCATGTCCCGGTCGGTGAGCAGACCCAGCTCGTGGTACCGGGAGATACGGGCCGCGTAGTCCAGCGGAGCGTCGAACGTCCCGGCCGGGGGGCGCCAGGCGTTCAGCCGGCAGATCGCGCCCAGCGCCGCCCGGATGTCGGCGCGCGGTGGCGCCTCCACCGGGTGCCGCTGGAGTGCCGCCGCCCGTCCCGGCATCCGCTCGATCACCAGCGTGCAGTTGTCCGGGTCCGCCGCGATCAGCCGCGGCACCCGCACCGGTGGGCGGTGCCGGACGAACGAGCGGTAGGCCGCTATCTCGTGCCGGATCCGCTCGGCCCAGGCCGGGGAGTGGTCCAGTAAACACTTGGCGACGGCCGTACTGCGTCCTGTCGTGCCGACCACCAGCACCGATCGTCCGCTGCGCCGCAGCACCTGCACCGGCGCGAACTCCGGGCAGATCCGGTGCACCGAGGCGATCGCCGTACGCAGCTGGGCGCCCTGAGGGCCGGACAGGTCGAGTCTCCCGCTGAGCGGTTGGGTGCCGAGTCCTGCCGGGCGCCGCGACCGGCCGGCACCGAGCGCGGGGGCCGACGGGCGCGCCGGGGCGAGGTAGGGGCCGCCGCCGCCCGACAGGGGCGCCTCAACCGGCCTGGGGGAGGCGGGAGCCGGGGGGCGCGGGTACAGCGGCCGGGGCGGGGCGGACACGGAGGACGATGCTGCGTACATGGGCGAGACAGATCCCTTCGTGTGCCTGCGACGTCATTGCGCCACCCGACCCGGATGCCCGGGTGCACCCTGGGGAATGCACCAGCCGTATCTAGAAGGCGACCGGGTCGGGGTGGCGCGTTCCTACCTGACACCCGATGTGCAGTGGCACACCATCTGGCGTGCCCTGGCGAACCCTGGCGAATAGTCGCCCGGCAACTCTCCCCGGGCTACTGTCAACTCAGCCGAGAACCTGGGGGCTTGATGTGAGCGGAGAACCCAACACCCGCCTTGCGGACCTGTTCGGCCTGGCCGGCTGGTCCAAGGGAGAGCTCGCGAGGCTGGTCAACAAGCAGGCGGCGGCCATGGGCCACCCCCAGCTGGCGACCGACACCTCGCGGGTGCGGCGGTGGATCGACATGGGAGAGATCCCGCGCGATCCCGTGCCGCGGGTGCTGGCGGCCCTGTTCACCGAGCGTCTCGGCCGTGTCGTGACCATTGAGGACCTCGGTCTGGTCCGGCACGGGCGTACGGGGAAACGGCAGGACGGCGGGAGTGTGGAACATCCCGACGGTGTGCCGTGGGCGCCCGAACGGACCGCCGCGGTCCTCACCGAATTCACGGGAATGGACCTCATGCTCAACCGACGCGGCTTGGTGGGCGCGGGTGCCGCGCTCGCCGCGGGATCCGCACTCAGCAGCGCCATGTACGAGTGGCTGCACACCGATCCGGCCCTGACCGCCGACGCTCCCCACCTCGACAACCCCTTGCACGCCGACCCCCTGCACGCCGACCCCGTCGGGTCCGACCGCTATGAGGCCGCCCCCATCGGGTCCCAGGAGATCGAGGAACTGGAGCGCTCGGTCGAGGTGTTCCGTGCCTGGGACGCGGCCCGCGGCGGCGGGCTGCAACGCAAGGCGGTCGTGGGCCAGCTCAACGAGGTGGGCGGCATGCTCGCCTACCGTCACCCACCCCATCTGCAGCGGCGCCTGTGGGGTGTCGCCGCCAACCTCGCCGTCCTCGCGGGCTGGATGTCGCACGACGTCGGCCTGGAGCCCACGGCCCAGAAGTACTTCGTCATCGCCGCCCATGCCGCGCGAGAGGGCGGCGACCGGCCCAGGGCCGGCGAGGCGCTCTCCCGAGCGGCCCGCCAGATGGTGCACCTGGGCCGGCCCGACGACGCGCTCGACCTGATGAAGCTGGCCAAGTCCGGCTCCGGCGAACAGGTGCTGCCCCGCACGCAGGCGATGCTCCACACCATCGAGGCCTGGGCACAGGCGTCGATGGGCAAGGGGCAGGCCATGCGCCGCACCCTGGGGCAGGCGGAGGACCTCTTCGTCGCCGACAAGGGCGATGTGCCACCGCCGAGCTGGATGCAGACGTTCAAGGAGGAGGACCTGTACGGCATGCAGGCCCTGGCCTACCGCACGCTGGCCGAGTTCGAGCCGGGCGCGGCCGTGCACGCCCAGCACTTCGCGGAGAAGGCCCTCGCCCTGAGGATCGACGGGCGGCAGCGCTCGAAGATCTTCGACTTCCTGTCCATGGCCTCCGCCTGCTTCATCGCGGACGACCCCGAACAGGCGGACCGGTACGCACGCCTCGCCCTGGTGTCGATGGGATCGAACTCCTCCCACCGCACCTGGGACCGGTTGCGCCAGATGTACCGGCTCACCGCCGAGTACGCCGGCTACCCGAAGATCCAGGAACTGCGGGAGGAGATCAAACTGGCGCTGCCCAAGACGAAGGGCAAGGGCGGCAACAGCTCACAGGTGTAGTCCGGTGGTCGTTATGACGTAACCCTGGCGATGAGCACGCAGGCGTCGTCCTCGCGCTCCGACTCACCGAACTCCTCCACGACCGTCCGTACGCAGTCCTGCGCGGTGTGCGCCTCGGCGAAGCGCGGGGCCAGGTCGAGGAGGCGGTGCACGGCGGCCGTGCCGGGCGACTCCTCTCGCCCGGGCGCCAGCCCGTCGGTGTGCAGCACGATCAGGTCGCCCGCCTCGAGGGTCTCCTCGGCCTCGCCGTAGGTGGCACCCGAGGTTGCGCCGAGCAGGACGCCGTCCGGCGTGTTCAGCCTGCGCCCCGTCCCGTTGCGGAACAGCAGCGGGGCGGGGTGTCCTGCCTGCGCCCAGACCAGGGTGCGGGTCTCGGGGCGGTAGCGGCAGCAGACGGCGCTGCCCAGGGCCGGCTGGACGGTGGTGTCCAGCAGCTGGTTGAGCCAGGCCATCAACTGGCCCGGGCGGGTGCCCGCCATCGCCATGCCGCGCAGCGCGCCGAGCAGCATCGCCATGCCCGAGGTCACGGTGACTCCGTGTCCGGTGAGGTCGCCGACGCTCAGCAGCGTCTCGCCGCCCGGCAGTTCGAGTGCGTCGTACCAGTCACCGCCCACCAGCGCGCTGGTGGACGACGGCAGATAGCGGGCGGCCAGGTCCAGGCTTCGTGGGCCCTGGTGCGGGAGCCGCAGGGTGCCGCGCCACGGCGGTAGCACGGCCTCCTGCAACTCGACCGCAAGCCGGTGCTCGGTCTGTGCGCGGTGCCGGTGGCGTTGCAGCGAGTCACGGGTCTCGCTGACCGCCTGCTGGCTGCGGCGCAGTTCGCTGACGTCCCGCAGTACGGCCCACATCGAGGCGGTGCTGCCGTCAGTGTCGAGCACGGGCTCGCCCATCATGTGCACGGTCCGGACCTCGCCGTCCGGGCGCACGATCTGGAACTCGCCGTCGATGCGCTGGGCGTCGACCAGACAGTCCGTGACCATCGCCGTCAGCTTGGGCCGGTCCGCGTCGAGCACCAGCGAGGGCAGCTCGTCGAGAGTGAGCGGGGGAGCGGCGGGGTCGCGGCCGAGGATCTCGTACAGCTCTGAGGACCAACTGGCTTCGTCGGTCAGCAGATTCCACTCCGCACTGCCGACCCGGCTGAGCAGCGAGCCGCGCCGCGGGGCGGCGGGCGGCTCCGTGGCGGCCGGTTCGGCGGTCGGGGGCGGGGGGCCGTCCCGCAGCTGTGCCAAGTGCTCGTCGAGGTCGTTGAGTTGGTGCAGGGCGAGGTCGTAGAGAGCGCGCTGCCAGCGGTCCTGCGGGTCCGATCCGTCGCTCTGCGCCTCCCGCCGTACGGCGTTCACGTCGCCCTTGAGCCGCCGCGTCTGCGATATCAGCGTGTCGACCGGGCCGCGTCCTGGCGGCTGGGCGGCTGGGCGGTCCGCAGAGAGATGGGACGGCATGACGCACTCCGATGAGGGGGACGGTACGACCAAGGCTGACGGAGGGACCGTTATGACTGTTGCACAGCCCGCGACGCCCTGTAAGGGATTTGGCAACACACGATACGGTGGTGCTTCCGGCATATGCCACAGTCTTCACGGAGTGGTTCCGGCGTAGGTGAGGCGTACGCCGCCGCATGAGCAAGTCGTAGACCACGTACGTGACTTGACGGGCCGTCCGACGTTTCCTGTCGCGGTCATTCGCACGTTCGGTGCGCATGTGTTCGAGGCGGGTGAGCCTACCGGCCGACGCCCGCGTACAGCTCCGGGCGCGGGGCGAGCTCGACCGTCGTGCGGTGCCCGCTCTCCAGCGCCCGGACGCCGACCTCGGCGACCGCTGAGGCGACGTAACCGTCCCAGGCGCCGGGGCCGGTGACCCGGCCCTGCCGGGTGGCGTCGACCCAGGCCTGCACCTCACGGTCATAGGCGTCCGCGAACCGCACCAGGTAGTCCTGCGGCACCTCCTCGCGGGTGCCGCCCTCCGCCGTGACGACCATGGTGTGCCCGTCGCCGATCCGGGCGCTGCCCGCCTCGCACACGGCCTCGCAGCGCACCTGGTAGCCGAAGCCGCAGTTGACGAAGACCTCCACGTCGACCAGGGCGCCGGCCGAGGTCTCGAAGAGCACGAACTGCGGATCGAGCAGGCCGGCCGGGGCATGTGCGGAGGACCTGGGGCGCAGCACGGTCACGGCCGTCACCTCCTGCCCGAGCAGCCAGCGTGCCGCGTCGATCTCGTGCGAGACGGAGCTGCTGACCAGCATCGCGCTGGTGAAGCCCGGCGGCGAGGAGACGTTGCGGTGGGTGCAGTGCAGCATCAGCGGACGCCCCAGCCGGCCACCGTCCAGAAGGGACTTGAGCTGTCGGTACTCGGTGTCGTAGCGCCGCATGAACCCGGTCTGCGTCAGCCGCCGCCCGAGCCGCGCCTCCGCCTCCAGTACGCGCAGCGCGCCCGCGGAGTCGGGCACCAGAGGCTTCTCGCACAGCACCGGAAGCCCGCGCGCACAGGCCGCGAGCAGGGCCTCCTCGTGCGCCGGGTCGGGGGAGGCGATCAGCACGGCTGCGACGCCGGGGGCGTCCAGGGCGGCCTCCGCCTCCGCGTGCACCGAGACCCCGTCGATTCCGGCCGCCGCCTCCTCGGCCCGGGCGATGTCGGGATCGGCCACAGCGGCGACCCTGGCGCCGCTCACCACCCGGTCGAGCCGCCGTATGTGGTCGGCTCCCATGCGTCCCGCGCCCAGTACCGCCACGCCCAGCAGGTCACCCACGTGCGCACTCCCTCGTCGCCGGCTGTCCCGGCGTAGCGTAAGGGGCGGCGCGCGGATGCCGTCAGTAGCGCAGCACGCCGGCGATCCCGTTCGCGTCGCCCAGCGCGCCGTCGGGGACGAAGCGGACCTCGGCGCCGGTCTCCAGGCACTGCTCGACGATCTCGTCCACGATGTCCTCGCGGGCGTCGAGGTCGTCGCTCGACGCGGGAACCAGGTGGGCGCCGTCGTCGCGCACGGTCACCCGGAAATTCTCCTCGACGGCCAGCAGCCGCACCCGGGCCTGCCGGGCGTTCTGCCAGACCTCGTCGACACCGGCCGCGAACTCCTTGCGCCCACGGGCCGCCACGAGTTCCTTGGTCACGGCCTCGACCGTCCGCAGGGCCTCGGCATCGACCACCGGCCGCACGGCCTGCCAGACGGCGTCCGGGGTGGCGTGCGTGAGGCCGCCGTGCGGGACGTGCACCGCGCGCCTGGCGACGTCGCCCACCTCGTCCAGACAGGACAGGGCGGCCTGCTCACCGGTCACGTACAGCGGGCGCGAGCTCTCGCGCAGCACCGAGCCCATCGCCGTGTCGACATCGCGCAGGAAGTGGCGGGTGCCCTCGTCGCGGTACGTGCTCGGCATGTCGCCGATCTGCTCCATCCGCTCGGGATCGAAGTTGTCGGCGCGCCTGGTCAGCGGAAAGCCGCCGGTGCGCTCCTCGGTGACGCGGCCGGCGCCGCCGTTCCAGAGGGTGGCGCGGTCGGCCGAGACCGACAGCACCCAGAACGGCCGCTCGGAGGCCTGTGCGGAGACCAGGTTGCGCGTGAGGAAGGTGTCCGAGAGCACCACGCGTTCGGGCACGGTGCGAGTGAGCGACCACACCTGGTGCTCACCCGGCGCGGCGTAGATCACCAGGCCGTCGTCGGCATACATCAGGTCGACCTCCGTGAGGGCCTGGTCGAGCTGCGCCACGACATCGGCGCGCCGCTCCCGGGTGACCGCGGGATCGGACTCCAGCTGCTTCTTGGCCTCGGCCACCACATTGCGCAGCCGGACCCGGTCCTGCTCGTGGTAGGGCTCGCGCCGGTGCGTCGGCGTCAGCACGGACACCGCCGGGTAGGGGCGCGGGCGGCGCAGCTCGGCGAGGGTCGTGGGACTGAGTGCGTGCTCCATGACAGAACCATAGGACCGATTCACGTATCGGGCATTTGGTGTGAGTACGTCGCGCCGTGCGGCCCTCATGCGCCGTCCTCGGGGGACTCGGGGCTCTCGGGGCCGCAGGAGCTGCCGCTCGCCGGCAGGGAGCCGTACAGCAGGAAGGCATCGACCTTGCGCTGCACGCAGGTGGACGACGCATACCCGGTGTGGCCCTCGCCCTTGTTGTCGAGCACCACGGCCGACGGGCCCAGCCGCTTCGCCGTCTGCGTGGTCCAGCGGTACGGCGTCGCCGGGTCGCCGCGCGTGCCGATGAGCAGCATCCTGGCCGTGTCGACGTCCTTGACCTCGTCGCGGATGAAGTCGGTGCCCTTGGGGCGGCCGTAGCACATGAGCACCTGGGTGAGCCGGTGCCGGCCGAAGACCGGGGACGCCTCCTCGTACGCGGCGCGCAGCCGGCCGAGCTCTCTGGTGATCTGCCGGGCCGTGGGGCGATCGGGATCGTCCGCGCAGTTGATCGCCATGAGCGCCGCCGGGAGATTGTCGAGGGGGACGTCCTCCTCGTCGGCCAGGCCGCCGTCGCCGGCCGGCGTGGTCTTCGGCCGCGGCTCCGGACTGCCGGGAGGAGCGAAGCCGCCGGTGGCGAAGGCCTCGACACCGTGCGTTTCGCCGTCCTCGACCAGTGAGGCGAGGGCACGCTCCAGCGACGGCCACAGGTTCCTGCTGTACAGCCCCTGACTGATGGCGACCACCAGGTCCTGGCCGGTGAACTCGCCGCTGAACGCGCTCGGTACGGGATCCTCGTCCATGGAGCGGACGAGTCGCTCGACGTCCTCCCGTGCGCCGCGCGGGTCCTGTCCGAACGGGCAGGCGATGTCCTGCACGCACCAGTCGAGGAAGTCCTCCAGTGCGGTCTGCTGACCCTTGGCACCCGCCACACCCTGCTGGGTCAGCGGTTCGGTCAGCGTGTCCACCCCGTCCAGCGCCAGCCGCCCCACCTTGTCGGGGAACTGCGCCGCATACACCGCGCCCAGGCGGGTTCCGTAGGAGAAACCCAGGTAGTTGAGCTTGCTGTCGCCGAGCGCCTCGCGTATGACGTCCAGGTCCCGCGAGGCGTTCACCGTGCCTATGTACGGGAGGACGGGCCCGGAGTGCTTGACACACTCGCCGGCCGTCTTCTTCAACTGCCGGAGCACGGACTGCGGATCACGCAGCGCCGCGTCGGTCTCCTGCAGGACGGCGGAGTCCTCGTACGAGCCGTCGCCGCAGCTGACCGGGGAGGACCGGCCGACGCCGCGCGGGTCGAAGCTCACCACGTCGTAGCCGTCGCTCAGGCCCATGAAGTCGTCGCCACTGTAGGCGAGTTCGGTGACGCCCGCGCCGCCCGGACCGCCGAAGTTCAGCACCACCGAGCCGCGCTTGTCCCCGGTCGCCCGGTAGCGGGCCAGGGCCAGTTCGAGTGTTCCCCTGCCGGGGCGCGCGTAGTCGAGGGGCACGGTGACCTTCCCGCACTGCAGGTCCGTGGGCGTCTCCGCGCCGTCGCACGCCGTCCAGGTGATCTTCTGGCGGTAGAACCGGGTCAGGTCGGGCTGGGGGCGGTCCTCGGCAGTCGTCGCCGGCAGCCCGGCGCCCAGCAGCGCCAGGCCGACCGTGCCGGCGAGCGTCCAGCGCCGGACCGTGTGCCGCGGTGACAGCTTGGCCAGCATCGATGCCTCCAGGGGCGCCCCGTTGCGGACGGGTGTACGGCACCCTCGCTCACGATAGGCGGATGCCGGAGGCCACGCCTCCGGGCGAGCGGGCCCGGCCGGAGGGCCGTACCCTGCGCCGCCTCGGTTCCAGGCCGGAGGCGACGGAGGCTTCGGACGGCTTTACTGCTAGTTCGACAAACCTGCCACTCGATGGGGTGAAAGGCAGATAAGCCATAACTCGGATGGTTCGCCTGCGTTTTATCCGATGCGGGCGAGCGCCCGCGACCAAGTCTGGAAGGCAGGGAACCTATGAGACGGGTTACCCGAAACGGTGTGATCGCCGTCGCCGCCGCCTCGGGCGCGATGGCCGTGACGTTGCCGGCGTACGCCGACTCCGGGGCGCACGGCGCCGCGGCCGGCTCGTCCGGCCTGATCTCCGGCAACACCGTTCAGGCCCCGGTGCACGTGCCGGTGAACGTGTGCGGGAACACGGTGAACGTGGTGGGCCTCCTCAACCCCGCCGCGGGCAACCGCTGCGCCAACGACGACGGCGCGGACGAGGAGCGCCCGGCGCGCGGGGGAACAGCGAGTGGCGGTGCGACCGCAGAGAGCAGCGCAAACGATTCGCCGGGAGTGCTCTCCGGCAACGGCGTACAACTGCCGGTCGACCTCCCGGTCAACGTCAGCGGCAACTCCGTGAACGTCGTCGGTGTCGGCAACTCGGCCGTCGGCAACGAGTCCGTGAACACGCCCGGTGACCGCCCGGCCCGCCCGGCGCCCGAGCCGAGGCCGTCCACCCCGCCCAAGGCGAACCCGGCACCGAAGCCGGCGCCGTACTCCCCACCGCCCACCACGGCTCTCGCCGAGACGGGAGCGGACGCAACCCTGCCCGCCGCCGTCGGAGCCGCGGCACTGGTCCTGGGCGGGGCGGTGCTGTATCGGCGCTCCCGCGTCCAAGGGGGGCGCTGACCGGGGCGTTCTCGTCCCCTGCCCGGTCCGTGAGTCCGCAGACGCAACGCCGGCTCACGGACCGGCGCGATGCTCAGCGCCGATGGAACCGCCGGTGCAGCGCCTGCACCTCGTCGGCCAGTTCCGGTACCGGGCCGTCCACCAGCACACCGGGCGCGACCTCGTTCACCGGCAGTGTCCGTACCGGCGGCGCCGGCACGCCCAACTCGGCCAGCCAGGCGGAGAGTTGCTGCGAGGACGCCACGTACACGATGCGGCCGAGGCCCACCCAGGCGTGGGCGGCCGCGCACATCGGGCAGTGCTCGCCGGACGTGTACACGGTCGCGGCCGCCCGCTGCTCCGGCGTCATATGGGCCGCGGCCCAGCGCGCCAGCTCGAACTCCGGGTGGCGGGTGCGGTCACCGGAGGCCACCCGGTTGTGGTCCTCGGCGAGCACGGCGCCGTCCGCGCCGACCAGCACCGACCCGAACGGCTCGTCCCCGGCTTCGAGCGCCTCCGTCGCCAGCTCCACACAGCGACGCAGATACGGCAGCTCGGCGTCCTCCACCATGACGTGCGGCCCTCCTTCCGGCATACGGCCATCATGCCGACATGATCGCCGGCTTGCAGCCTACGTTCGCCCGCGGGACCCGACCGCCGGCGTCCGCACCCGTGGTCCGGGTCAGGGATGAGCCTCCTCCGGGTCGGCAACTGATGGTTCGGTTGTTGGCCATGGCTGGCCGACGTGTCCCCCGTCAGGGTGAACGGGGCCGGTTGCCGGGATCCTGCGTGTCCTGGGAACGCATGACCGGTGATGGCAACCGAGTTCGTGGCGACCCGGGGAGAGGAGGGAGGCCAGTGGCTCGTCAGCGCGGGAGGAACCATGCGTTGCGTACGATCGCGCCCCCGTTCACCGTGGCCGCACCCTCGGGTGCCCGGATCCGGGACCGGCTGCATGTCGATGTCGTGGACGAGAAGGTCCTTACCCTGGTCGGGCAGCACCTCGGCCGTCATCAGCGGGCGGATCTCGCTGAGCGCGTTGCGATCGGCCTGGTGCCGGTGAAGGACAACCGGCGCGCCGAGCGGAAGAAGAGGCTGACGGCGGTGTCGTCGTCGCGCTGGGCGGGGGCGATGACCCGTGCCGGCGAGGACCAGTACCAGCTCAGCATGCGTTGCCTGTACGACGAGCGTGCCGGGCTGCGCCGGGCCATCGGGAAGATCGCCCGTCGCCTCGCGGTGCCGTGCGGGCAGCGTACGGGCCGGGTGCGCGGCTATAAGGACCGGGGTGAACGCTTCCAGAAGCAGCGCCGCCTGCAAGCACTCCAAGCCCGTCTTGCCGTGGTCGAGCAGCACATCGCCGAGGGACGGCCGTCCGTAGTCGTGGGCGGGCGCCGTCTGGCGACGATGCGGCACAACCTGGCGGATGGCCGGCTCACCGCCGAGGACTGGCGCAAGCGGTGGGATGCGGCCCGGCTGTTCCTCACTGCGGACGGCGAGTCCGGTGCCCCGCACGGGAACTACACCATCACGGTGGATCCGGCGGACGGCAGCGTGACGATCGTGCTGCCTGAACCGCTCAGGCATCTCGCGAACGCACCACGCGGCCGCTACCGGCTGGCCTGCACCGTCGCCTTCCACCACCGCAGGGAGGAGTGGCTGGACCGCGCCTGCGCGAATCAGGCCGTCCGCTACGACATCGTGCGCGACCCCGTACGCGGCCGCTGGTACCTCGACGCCTCGTGGTCGGCAGCGAAGGCCATTCTGCCGTCGCCGCAGGAGATCCGGGCGTCCGGACGGCGTCTGCTCGCGGTCGACCTGAACGCCGACCATCTCGCAGCGTACGTGCTCGACCCGCACGGCAACCCGGTCGGCGAACCCGTCACCGTGCCGCTGGAGTTGACTGGTGACGCGTCCCGGCGTGACGGCAGACTGCGGGCCGCGGTCACCTCGCTGATCGGGTTGGCCAGGACACACGGCTGTACCGGGATCGCGATCGAGAACCTGGGCTTCACCGACGTCCGGCAGACGGGCCGGGAGACGATGGGCCGCGGCAGGCGCGGCAAGGCCTTCCGCCGCACGGTGGCGGGTATCCCGACCGCGAGGTTCCGGGAACGGCTGCGCGGCATGGCCTACCACCAGGGACTGGTCGTGGTCGCCGTGGACCCGGCCTATACCTCCCGCTGGGGAGACGCGCACTGGCGAGGCCCCCTCGACGAGCAATCGAAGATCACCGTCACCCGGCATCATGCAGCCGCGGTGGCGATTGGCAGACGCGGCCTGGGACAACGGGTCCGGCGTCGGCCAGGTGTGACCGCTTCCGACCGGAGGATCGGACAGCGGAGAGCTACCGGCCAGACCGTACCCGTGCCCAGGCCGCGTGGGACCACGAGCCCACCCAGGACCACAGGCACGCCCCACGGGAGCGGCAAGACCTGCCGGAGCCGAAGTGACCAGCTCGTGCTGTTCCCTGCACCCAGGACCGTTCGGGGTGCACCCGGCGCCATACACCTCACACGTGGCCCGGAACGGGTTGATTCGGCCAACACCGGCCAACAATGCTAGGAACGGTCAGCGACGTGCCCGTGCCCGGTCCAGTGCGGCGACACCCAGTGCGGCGAGGCCGATCTGGATGAGCCACTCGACCCAGTCGACGCCGTCGGTGTCGGCGACGTCGAGGGCGCTGGCGATCGCCGTGCCGACGAGTGCGGCAGCGATGCCGACGAGGAGCGTCCACAGGATTCCTATGCGCTGGCGGCCTGGTACGACGAGCCGCCCCAGCACACCGATGATGATGCCGATGACGACGGCACTGATGATGCTCGAGATCTCCATCTCCGCCCCTCTGGTCGGGACCCCGCTGCTCTCCATGTGCCCGCTGGAGACGAAGCCACTCCGCTCCGTTCGCACCGCGCTGAGGCTCGAGGCCCCGCCGCCGGCCGGTGGCCGCGATTGCTTTGCCGTCTGTCTCATGACGATCGGGCGTCATGGCGGTGAACTGGCGGCGCTGCTGCGGTGACCGTCCGGCATTGACGTGCAGGTAATTGCCTGCATAACGTTGAGTGTGCGATCAGAGGGCGACTCGGGGATGGACAGGGTCTTCAAGGCGTTGGCCGACGACACCCGCAGACGGCTGCTGGACCGGCTGCACGAGCGGAACGGGCAGACGCTGGGAGAGCTCTGCGAGTGCATCGACATGGCACGCCAGTCGGTGACGCAGCATCTGGCCGTCCTGGAGGCCGCCAACCTGGTCAGCACGGTGCGGCGGGGGCGGGAGAAGCTGCACTACCTCAACCCGGTCCCGCTCCACGAGATTCAGGAGCGGTGGATCGACAAGTTCGAGCGCCCGCGCCTCAGCGCGCTCGGTGCCGTGAAGCGACGAGCCGAGGAAGCCATGACCGACAAGCCCACGTTCGTGTACGTCACGTACATCGCGAGCACGCCCGAGAAGGTCTGGGACGCGCTCACGGACGCCGACCTCACCGCCGCCTACTGGGGCCACAGCAACGTCTCCGACTGGCAGCCGGGATCACGCTGGGAGCACGTCCGTACGGACGGCTCCGGCATCGCCGACGTGGTCGGCACCGTCACCGAGAGCAAGCGTCCGACCCGCCTGGTCACCACCTGGGCCGCGCCCGAGGACGAATCCGACGCGGACAAACACTCCCGCGTCACCTTCGACATCCAGCCGCACGGCGACATCGTCCGGCTGACCGTCACCCACGAGAACCTCGCCGACGAGGGTGAACGCGCCGACGCGGCGTCCGGCTGGGCGGCCGTGCTGTCCAACCTCAAGTCCCTCCTGGAGACCGGCAGCCCGCTGCCCGAGGAGCCGTGGCTGGTGCCGAACCGCTGAGCGGACGGGGGAACGGCCGGTCCGCCACGCCGCGAACCGGCCGTTCCGTTTCTCCCTTCCCGACGTTGTCTACGGCCTGGGGGCGCTCCTCGCCGCCGTACCGGCGCACACGAGTCCCAGGATCACGGCCAGGGCCCCGATGACGACGTTGCTCGACACGACGCCGGCGTCCGGGCTCTCGCCGACGATCCACGGCGAGATGATCATCCATACGCCCAGCGCGCACATGGCCCAGCTGAGGCCGTACATGCGTTCGGGGGCCCTGGTGAACCCGAGAGCCAGCAGGGCGATCGCGATCCCGACGATCAGATTGTGGGTCACGAGCGCGGGCTGGCTGGTGGTGAAGTGGAGTATCCACGGGGATGCGGCGCAGTACAGACCGAGCAGGAACACCGGTCCGTCCACGAGCGCCACATCACGACCGCCGAGCATACGGGCGTACCGTGCCCGCATTTCGGATGCATCAGGGTGGCTGGTTATGTCACCTCTGGTGGGCGAGACGTTGGCCATGACTCGTCTCCTTTGACTGTGCAGGCCTGACCGCGTCTGGTGCGGTATGCGGTAAGCGCCGCGTAGGTTTATTTTGCGCTTATTCAGCCTTTATGTGTAGAGGTCAGAGGGCCGCCCCGGCTGCCCCGCTTGGCGGCGGCCCGGATGCCGGATCCGGAGATATCCATACGCTGATCTTGTGACCACAACACACGACCGGCAGCGGCAGGCGGCGCTACCACGGAAGCCGCCGTCAGGCCCCGCGCGCATCGACCCGCACGCCATCGCCGTGCAGCTGCGGCGGATGAGCATCGAGATCAACCGTCTGGTCCACCACTTCGCGGGCGACAACGGCCTGCACTCCACCGACGTCCAGGCGCTGGCGGCGATCCTGGACGCCGACGAGCCGATGACCCCCGGGCGGCTGCGCAGACAGCTCGGGCTCACCTCAGGTGCCGTCAGCGCGTGCGTGGAGCGGCTGGAGCGGGCCGGGCACATTCGCCGGGTCAGGCACAGCAGCGACCGCCGAGTGGTCCATCTGCACTACGCAGCCGACGCCCGCTCGCATGCCCGGTCCTACCTGCGCCCGCTCGCCGAGGCGACGCCTCGTCGACAGCCGGTGGCGTGGAGTCCGCCCGTCTGCACATGGGCGCGCGGATCCGGGGCAGGCGAACCGTACGGGAGTTGTTCCTTCAAGAACTTCACGATGAACAACCGGATGAACCAATTGGGAGGTGCCTGCCGCTATGGGCGCGAAGGTGTTGGAGCGGTTTCCGGCGGGGGCTCCGCGCGGATCGTGGCCGGCCGAGGAGTACGCGGCGGCGCTGCGCGCCGAGGGTGAGCCCGCGACGGTCGTGATGGACCTGAAGTCGGACGCGTTCCTCGTGGTGGTGCCGGTCGGCGAGGAGAACTGAACGCTCCCGGTCGCCCAGTGAGACCGCTCACCTCCTGCAACGTTCCGCTCTGCCCCGTGCAGCGCCTGGCAGTCTTCCGTCGCGACCCAGCCGCAGGTCGCCCTCACCCTGTGGCTCCTCGGTGAGCTCTTCACGACCCGGATCGCGCCCGGGCCTTCCTGGTGCCCGAGCCGACGATGGCACAGCGCTCGGTCCGCGCCAAGGAGAAGATCCGGGACGCCTGATCCCGTACCGGGTGCCCCGCGACGCCGACCTCCCTCGAGGCGCGAGAGGCCTCGACCTGGTGGACGCGCTCGACCCCGACCGCTGCCACGTCGTTCACGCGGCCCGCGCCGACCTGCTGCGCCGCCACACCGATGCCGTACGGGCGTACGAGGCGGCGCGCTCGTCCTCACCGAGAGCGCGGCGCAGCGCGCCTGCCCGGAACGCCGCCGCCGGGAACTCACACGCTGAGCGCCTCCCGTACCGCGAACTCCGACTCCTTGCCGCCCGCGCCGGAGGACGTGACCCGCCCGGCTTCCAGGACGTAGTACCGCTGCGCCGCCCGCATCGCGAAGCCGACGTGCTGTTCGACCAGCAGCACCGAGAGTCCGCCGCGCGCGGCCAGCGCCAGGATCGTCTCCTCGATCTCGGCCACCACCGACGGCTGGATGCCCTCGGTCGGCTCGTCGAGGAGCAGGATCCGAGGCTCCGTCACCAGGGCGCGGGCGATGGCCAGTTGCTGTCGCTGTCCGCCCGAGAGCAGCCCGGCGCGGCGGTTCGACAGGGCCTGCAGCGCCGGGAAGAGGTCCAGCGCCTCGTCGATCGCGGCCTTTCCACGTCGGCGTCCGTCGGCCACGAGCTGGAGGTTCTCGGCGGTCGTGAGGTGGGGGAACGCCTGCTGGCCCTGTGGGACGTACGCCATCCCGCGCGCCACCCGCTCGTGCGGCCTGCGGCGCGTGATGTCCTCGCCGTCGAGGCGGACCGTTCCGCTCAGAGGCGTCAGCAGCCCCACGGCGGCACGCAGCAGCGTGCTCTTGCCCGCGCCGTTGTGCCCGAGCACCGCGGCGACCCCGTCCTTCGGCACGTCGACGCTCACCCCGTGCAGCACGGTGCTGCGGTGGTAACCGACGCGGATGTCCTCGATCTCCAGCATCACGCCTCCTGTACCGCCACGTCGGTGACTGTCTCGGCGGCCGCGTGCCCGAGGTACACCTCCTGCACCTTCGGGTCGGCCTGCACCTCGGCCACCGTTCCCTCGCTGAGCAGTCGGCCCGCGTGCAGCACGCTCACGCTGCGCGCGAAGGACCGCATGAAGTCCATGTCGTGCTCGATGACGACGACGGTCCGCTCCGCGCTGATCCGCTCCAGCAGCTCACCGGTCGCCTGCCGTTCGTCGTGGCTCATCCCGGCCACCGGTTCGTCGAGCAGCAGCAGCCGTACGTCCTGCACCAGCAGCATGCCGATCTCCAGCCACTGCTTCTGCCCGTGTGCGAGCGTTCCGGCGGGGGAGTCGGCGAGCTTCGTGAGCCCGATCGTCTCCAGTGCTCGGGCGACCGGCTCGGGAACGTCCTTGCGGCGGCGCAGCATGGTCCACACGCTCCGGCCGGCGCCCGCCGCGATGTCCAGGTTCTGGAGGACCGTCAACTCCTCGAAGACGGTGGCCGTCTGGAATGTCCGTCCGATACCCGACCGGGCGATCCGGTGCACACTCCGTCCGAGCAGCTCCGTGTCGCCGAAGCGCACCGAGCCCTCCGCCTTCACCAGACCGGTGACGGCGTCGACGAGGGTCGTCTTGCCGGCGCCGTTCGGCCCGATGAGGAACCGCAGGTCCCCCGGCCGCACGTCGAGGTCCACCCCGTCGACGGCGGTGAACCCGTCGAATGACACGCGCAGTTGACGTATCTCGAGCCCTGCCGGTTCGCTCATGCCGCTTCTCCCACCGCAACGACGGCTGCTTTCCGCTGTCGGGCCCTGCGCCGCTGTAGGACCCCGCCCAGCGAGGCCAGGCCGCCCGGCAGGAACGCCAGTGCCACGATGAACAGCAGCCCTTGGAAGTACGTCCAGGCTGCCGGGAACTCCTCCGACAGCGCCGTCCTGGCCCAGGCGACGCCGATCGCGCCGAGCACCGCGCCCACCAGGCTGGCACGTCCGCCGACCGCGGCGCCGATGACGAACTCGATGGACGGCACGATGCCGATCATCGCTGGGGAGATGATGCCGACGGCCGGTACGAACAGTGCGCCCGCGAGCCCGGCCATGCCTGCGGCGACGACGTATGCGACGAGCTTCACCTTCGCAGGGTCGTAGCCGAGGAAGCGCACCCGTTCCTCCGAGTCCCGTACGGCGACGAGGAGTTCGCCGTAGCGGCTGTGGATCAGCTGGCGGGCGAGGGCGATCAGGAGCAGCAGGGCGGCGGCGATGATGAAGTACACGGTCCGCTGGTTGACCGGGTCGTCGAGGTCGTAGCCGAAGAAGCCCTGGATGTCGGTGAGCCCGTTGGTGCCACCGGTCGTGGCCTGCTGGCCGATCAGCCAGATGGCGAAGGCGGCGGCGAGGGCCTGGCTGAGGATTGCGAAATAGGCGCCCTTGACCCGGCGTCGGAAGATGAACGAGCCGAGCAGCGCCGCGACGGCCATCGGCAGCAGCACGGTGGCGGCGAGCGCAAACACGGGGTCGGCGAACGGCCGCCACCACCAGGGGAGTTCGGTGGCCGTGCCGTACAGCTGCATGAAGTCGGGCAGGTTGCCCGGCCCGGCGTCGGCGATCTTCAGGTGCATCGCCATGGCGTAACCGCCGAGCCCGAAGAACAGGCCCTGGCCCAGGGTCAGCAGGCCACCGCGCCCCCAGGCCAGGCAGATGCCGACCGCGACCATGGCCGTGCACAGGTACTTGGCGAGCAGCCCGAGCCGGAAGTCGGTCAGCGCGAGCGGGGCGAGGGCGAAGAGCAGGACGGCGGCGCCCGCGAATCCGGCCCAGGTCCGGGCGCGCCCGTGGAGAAGGGTCATACGAGACTCCTCGTACGCAGCGTGTACAGCCCCTGGGGCCGCCACTGGAGGAACGCGACGATGGCGACGAGCACCAGCACCTTGGCGACGCTGACGGTGGTGGAGTACTCCAGGACTGACTGCAGCACGCCCAGCACGAAGGCGACGATCACCGTGCCCTTGAGCTGCCCGATCCCGCCGACCACGATCACCAGGAAGGCGTCGATGATGACGTTGGTGCCCATCGTCGGCCCGATCGGACCGACCAGGGTCAGCGCCACCCCGGCGATGCCCGCGAGACCGGAGCCGAGGAAGAAGGCGGTGCGGTCGACGCGTGCCGTGGAGATGCCGGACACCTCGGCGAGGTCCCGGTTCTGCACGACCGCCCGGATCCGGCGGCCGAGCGGCGTCAGCCGCAGCGTCAGCGTCAGCGCGACCACCGCCGCGATGGCGAGGCCCAGGATGAACAGCCGGCTGTTGGCGACGGTGAGCGGGTCCTCGCCGCCGATCAGCGTGACGTTCCCGGTGAGCCAGTCGGGCGCCCGGGTCTGCACGTTCGGCGCGCCGAAAATGTCCCGGGCGAGTTGCTGAAGCATCAGCGAGACGCCCCAGGTGACGAGAAGTGTGTCGAGTGGCCGTAGATACAGGCGTCGTATCAGCACCCATTCGAGAAGCGCGCCCAGAGCGCCCGAGACGAGAAAAGCGACGGGAAGGGCGACCAGCAGCGAAATTCCGGCGCTCGAAATGGACTTCTGCAGGACGTACGTCGTGTAGGCGCCCGCCATGATGAACTCGCCGTGGGCCATGTTGATGACGTTCATCTGGCCGAAGGTGAGCGAGAGACCGAGCGCGATGAGCAGCAGGACGGCACCGATGCTGATGCCGGTGAAGGTCTGACCGAGGATCACGGTCATACGGCGGCTCCGGGGAGAGGGGCCGCCGTGGGCCACGTGTGGCCCACGGGCGGTGAGGGGCGGTCAGGACAGGCCGGAGGCCCAGGAGTAGCCCTTCAGGTACGGGTCCGGCTCGATGGGCTTGCCGGAGTCCCACACCTCCTTGATCAGACCGTCGGTGCCGATCTCGCCGATGCGGGCGGTCTTGTGGATGTGCTGGGTGGCACCGTCGACGGTGACCTTGCCCTCGGGCGCGTCGAACGTGATGCCGTCGGAGGCGGCCTTCACCTTCTCCGGGTCGAAGGAGCCGGCCTTCTCGACCATGGCCTTCCACAGGTAGACCGAGGCGTACGCGGCCTCCATCGGGTCACTGGTCGGCTTATCCTCGCCGTACTTGGCCTTGTACGCCTTGACGAACTTCTCGTTCGCGGTGCCCGTGGTGGTCTGGTAGTAGTTCCAGGCCGTCAACTGGCCGGCCAGGTACTGCGTGCCGATCGACTTGACCTCCTCCTCGGCGATCGACACCGACACCACCGGCATGGACTTCGCGGTCAGACCCGCCGACTTGTACTCCTTGAAGAACGCCACGTTCGAGTCGCCGTTGAGGGTGTTGAAGACGGCATCCGCCTTCGACGCCTTCACCTTGTTGGCGATCGTGCTGAACTCCGTGGAGCCGAGCGGCGCGTAGTCCTCGCCGAGGATCGTCATGCCGTTGGCCTTCGCATACGCCTGGATGATCTTGTTGGCGGTGCGCGGGAAGACGTAGTCGCTGCCGACCAGGTAGAGCTTCTTCAGGCCCTTGCCCTTGAGGTAGTCGAGCGCCGGGACGATCTGCTGGTTGGTGGTCGCGCCCGTGTAGAAGATGTACGGCGACTGCTCCAGGCCCTCGTACTGCACCGGGTAGAACAGCAGCGACTTGTTCTTCTCGAACACCGGCTTGACGGCCTTGCGGCTGGCGGAGGTCCAGCAGCCGAACGTGGCGGCGACCCGGTCCTCCTGGATCAGCTTCTGCGCCTTCTCGGCGAACGTCGGCCAGTCGGAGGCGCCGTCCTCGCTGATCGGCTGGATCTTCTTGCCGAGCACCCCGCCGGAGGCGTTGATCTCGTCGATGGCCAGCTTCAGCGAGTCGCGCACGGTCACCTCGCTGATGGCCATGGTGCCGGACAGCGAGTTGAGCAGACCGACCTTGACCGTGTCACCGCTGACGTCGGCCTTCGCGGCCTTGTCGGACGAGCCGGCCGCGTCGGTCTTCGCCCCGCACGCGGACAGTGCCACGACCGCCGCGAGCGCGGCGCCGCCGGCCAGGAAACGGCGACGGAGAATACTGGAACCGCTGGACAAATGGACCCCCTCGGGTGTGGAGGAAGACAACCTCCTGAAGTGCGGTCCACAGCCTCAAGTCACGCTGTTTCCAGAGTGTTTCGCGCGACTTTCCCCGGCGCAACAAAAAACGCCCCGGAGGCTTGCGTCGTGCATTCGGAAATCGAATTCACAATTCGCCCGAGGCATTCTAGTTACTTTCTGTGGGAAGTATCTTGGCGTAGGCGCGGACGTGTCAAGGGCGGGATCCGTGAAGATCGAGCTCCGTGAGCACGTCGAAGTCGCAACCGTCCGCGCGCGCCAGGTAGATCCGCTGCCGCACATGGCTGCCTCGCAGATGCAGCAGCCCGCGCGGCCCCTCGTACGACACCGTCCCGGCCGCCGCCCCGATCGCCGACACCTCCAGAGTCCCCGCCCGGCCGATGAGCGCGGCCAGCAACAGCACGCCCTCGTAACAGGATTCGCCGAGGCTGCCCAGCGCGGGCGCCTCGATGCCGTAGCGGTCCGCGTACTCGCCGTGGAAGTCGAGCGTGTCCCGGTTGGCCAGCGAGGCGAAGAACCCGGCGGTGCTGTGCAGGTCGACGGTGGCCGAAGGGCCGCTCGCCATCAGCATGTTCTCGTCCATCAGTGTGCTCAGCCGCAGACAGCGCGCGTCCAGACCGCAGGCCGCGAACGCCCGGTTGAACCGCACCGCGTCGCTGCCGACCAGCAGCATCAGCACCGCGTCCGCGTCGGACCGCTCGATGTGTCGCAGTACGGGCTCGAAGTCGTGGGTGCCGAGCGGGAGATACACCTCTCCGGCGATGCTTCCGCCCGACTCGCGGGCGAACGAGTGGGCCGCCCGTGCCGTGCGCCGCGGCCAGACGTAGTCGTTGCCGACGACGAACCATCGGCGCACCCGGCGTTCGAGTGCCAACAGGCCCATTGCGGGCCGCAGTTGGCTGCGAGGAGTCTCGCTGGTCAGGAACACGCCCGCGGTGTGCTCGCCGCCCTCGTACAGCGCGGTGTAGACGTACGGCACGCGATGGGCGATTCTCGGCGCCAGCGCCTGTCGCACCGAGGAGATGTGCCAGCCCGTGACGCCCTGCACCACGCCCAGGTCCACCAAGGCCTCGACACGGTCGGCGATCTGCCGCGGCGACGCGCCGCCGTCGACGGGGACCAACCGCAGCTCCCGGCCGAGGACCCCGCCCGCGCGGTTCACCCGCTCCGCGGCCAGCTGGGCGCACAGCTCGCAGGCCGGACCGAAGATGCCCGCCGGTCCCTGCATGGGGAACACGAGGGCCACCCCGAGCGCCGAGGCGTCGGCCGTGAACCATTCGGGAGCGGGAGGATCGTGCCGGAACATGGCGTCATGATTTCGGGTCCACCGGGTGAACTCCAGCCTGTCTCATACGATGTGCACACCCGGTGAACTAGGAGCAGGATGTCCACCTCTTCGCGTCGGCCCCACGATCTGATGCAGCTCCTGACGCGGGCCGAGCGGCTGGCCGCGCGCCGCCTCCAGGTCGTTCTGGAGGAGGAGGGCTGCTCGGTGGAGGCCTGGCGGGTTCTCGCCCTGCTCTCCGACGGCTCGGGGCACCACATGACGGCCGTCGCCGAGGCGGCCTTCCTGCCGGCGCCGAGCCTGACCAAGCTCGTCGACCACCTTGTCGACCAGAACCTCGTCCACCGTCGGGTCGACCCCCTCGACCGCCGCCGCATCCTCGCCCACCTCACCCCGCGTGGTCGGGAGTACTGGTGCCGTGTCGACCGGGCGGTCCGCGCGGACTGGCCGTCGCTCGGGGACGGCGACGAGGAACTGCTGCGCGCCCTGCTGGAGCGGCTCGCCTCCACGCTGGACCGGACGGCGTCCCGCGTGTGACGCGGCCGGCGACCTCGGGGAAGCCGCTGAGCCGAACGCACGGGCGTCGGACCTCGCCTACCCTGGAGGTGTGGCTCGTGCGAACGACGAGGTCGCCGCGCTGCTGGCCGAGTACGCGGACCTGATCTCGATCACCGGAGGAGACGCGTTCAAGGCACGCGTCTACGAGAAGGCCGCCCGCGCGATCGGCGGTTACCACGCCGATATCGCCACGCTCGACGCCAAAGGCCTGAAGGAGATCCCCAACGTCGGCAAGTCGATCGCGGAGAAGATCGTCGAGTACCGCCGTACCGGCAGCGTCTCCGCGATCGAGGAACTGCGCGCGAAAATCCCCGCCGGGGTCCGGCGGCTGACGGCCATCCCCACGCTCGGCCCGAAGAAGGCCCTGGCGCTCTACGAGGAGCTGGGCATCTCCTCCACCGAGGAACTGGCCGACGCCATCCACGAGGAGCGGCTGCGGGACCTGAAGGGCTTCGGCCCCAGGACGGAGGAGAAGATCCTGCACGGCATCGCGCTGCTGCAGTCCTCCGGGGACCGGGTGCTGATCGACGTCGCCATGGACGTCGCCGAAGGCGTCGTCGCGGAGCTGTCCCGGGTGACCGGCTGCCGGCGGTGCACGTACGCCGGCTCGCTGCGCCGCCTGCGCGAGACCATCGGCGACATCGACATCCTCACCGCGGCCGACGAATCGGAGCCGCTGATGCGGGCCTTCACCGAGCTGCCGTACGTCATGGAGGTCATCGCGCAGGGCAGGACCAAGACGTCGATCCGCACCACCAAGGGCCTCGCCGTCGACCTGCGCGTCGTACCCCCGGACTCCTGGGGCGCGGCGCTCCAGTACTTCACCGGTTCCAAGGCGCACAACATCCGCACCCGGGAACTGGCCGTGCACCAGAAACTCAAGCTCTCCGAGTACGGGCTGTTCGACGTCGGGAGCGGGGAGAAGATCGTCTCCGAGACGGAGGAGGACGTGTACGCCCGGCTCGGCCTGCCCTGGATCCCGCCGACCCTCCGGGAGGACCGCGGCGAGATCGAGGCCGGGCTGAAAGGCGAACTCCCTGAACTGATCGAGGAGTCGGACATCCGGGGCGACCTGCACACCCACACCGACCTCACCGACGGCCTCGCCCCGCTGGAGGAAATGGTCGCCGCGGCCGCCGAACGCGGACACGCCTACTACGCGATCACCGATCACGCGCCGAACCTCTATATGCAGCGGATGACGGACGAGCGGATGCTGGCCCAGCGCGAGCATGTACGGGAGCTCGACGGGAAGTACGGCCGGCACGGCAAGCGCCGCGGCATGCGGCTGCTGCACGGCGTGGAGCTGAACATCGACCCCGACGGCGGCGTGGACTGGCCGGACGACTTCCTGGCCGGATTCGACCTGTGCGTGGCCTCGGTGCACTCGCACTTCAACCAGAAGCGCGAGGCGCTCACCCGCCGGCTCGTCCGGGCCTGCGAGAACCCGTACGTCAACATCATCGGCCACCCCACCACCCGTCTCATCGGCAAGCGGCCCGGCATCGACGCCGACCTCGACGCGGTCTTCGCCGCCTGCGCACGCACCGGCACGGCCCTGGAGATCAACTCCCATCCCGACCGGCTCGACCTGTGCGACGAGCACATCCTGTGGGCCAAGCGGCACGGGGTGAGGTTCGCCATCGACAGCGACGCCCACTCCGTCCTCCACCTGGCCCACCTCCGCTACGGCGTGGGCACGGCGCAACGCGGGTGGCTCACCAAGGACGACGTGATCAACACCTGGCCCCAGGCGCGACTGCAACGGTTCCTTCGCAAGGGTCGGTAACCGCTTCCTCGATCTGATCGGACGTCAACTCCTCCGAGATCCCGGACGGTTGACTGGTCTACACCCTTGACTGGTACAGACCAACGCGGTTGAGTGTGCCTCCACACCCCCCACCACGGCCGCCCCCACGCCGTGGCCGGTATCACCGGCATGTGCGCACGAGGACCGGCTCCGCCCTGCCCTCGACCGGGAGCGGCCGTGCACCGCAAAGGAGTTGACCCTGTGTCGAGGCGCCGTATCTCCGCAGTCCTGAGCTCACTCGCCCTCGCGGGCACCGCCCTCGCCCTCCAGCCGGCACCGACCGCGTCCGCCGCCGGATTCGTCGTCAGCGAGGCGCAGTTCAACCAGATGTTCCCGAACCGGAATTCCTTCTACACCTACAGCGGCCTCACCGCGGCCCTGAGCGCGTACCCCGCCTTCGCGAACACGGGCAGCGACACGGTGAAGAAGCAGGAGGCCGCCGCCTTCCTCGCCAACGTCAGTCACGAGACCGGCGGTCTGGTGCACATCGTGGAGCAGAACCAGGCCAACTACCCGCACTACTGCGACTGGAGCCAGTCGTACGGCTGCCCCGCCGGCCAGGCCGCCTACTACGGCCGCGGCCCCATCCAGCTCAGCTGGAACTTCAACTACAAGGCCGCGGGCGACGCGCTCGGCCTGAACCTGCTGAACGACCCCTGGATGGTGCAGAACAACGCCTCCGTCGCCTGGAAGACGGGCCTGTGGTACTGGAACACCCAGACCGGCCCCGGCACCATGACCGGCCACAACGCCATGGTCAACCAGGCGGGCTTCGGCCAGACGATCCGCAGCATCAACGGCGCCCTGGAATGCGACGGCAAGAATCCCGCGCAGGTGCAGAGCCGCGTGTCCAACTACCAGCGGTTCACGCAGATTCTCGGGGTGTCGCCGGGGGGCAACCTCTACTGCTGACGCCGGAGTGCGTGTTTGACGTACTGCCTCAGGAGCCCTACGAGCCGCCTCAATGCGGATGACGGCCAAGGCGATCGCCCGTGGCTGCTGCGTCTTGAGGTTCGTTGGGTAGGGTCATGGCTGATCATTGTCACTGAGGAGGGGGAGCCGAGGATGAGCGGCATGGTGACGGCAGTCAGCAGCAACGGCGAGTACTCGTTCACCAAGCCGAACCGGGACAGCATCACGTTGCTCGCCGGGCTCGGTGTGGAGGGCGACGTACACGCCGGCGTGACGGTCAAGCACCGCTCGCGGGTCGCCCAGGACCCCACCCGGCCGAACCTTCGCCAGGTCCATCTCATCCACGAAGAACTCTTCGCCGAGGTCGGCGCAGCGGGATTCAAGGTGGTGCCCGGTGACCTCGGGGAGAACATCACCACCCGCGGCATCGATCTGCTCGGCCTGCCGGTCGGCACGCTGCTGCGCATCGGCGAGGAGGCAGTGCTGGAAGTGACCGGCCTGCGCAACCCGTGCCTGCAGATCGACAACTTCCAGGACGGACTGCTCAAGCAGGTCGTCGGTCGCGATGAAGCCGGAAACATCGTGCACAAGGCCGGAATCATGAGCATCGTGAAGGAGGGCGGTGCGGTGCGCCCGGGTGACACGATCGAAGTGGAGCTTCCCGGCGAGCCGCACCGGCCCCTGGAGCGGGTCTGACGTCGCTCTCGCCCCCCTTCTGCGGCCTCCCGGCGAGTTGATCGGAGAACTCGCACCACGTCGTAAAGCGCGTGGCGAGTCCGGATCGACGGCACCGAGACCCAGGCCCTGAGGGGGATCAGTGATCGCCGTGCCCGGCATGCCGGTGGCCGGCCCGTCGGCGTGCCCCGGGCCGCGGGCGTGAGAACTTCGGTCTCGGCGGCGACTGGCGCCCGCCGGGTTTTACGTATAACCTCTCCGGTCAATCGCACGTCCGGAAAGGCCCCGATGAGACGCATCGCCCTGGTCACCCTCGTCGTCGACGACTACGACGAGGCGATCCGCTTCTACACCGAGGCCCTCGGTTTCCGGCTCGTCGAGGACGCGCCGCGTCCGGACGGCTCCCGCTGGGTCGTCGTCGCACCCGGGGCGGAGGCAGCTGGCACCGCCCTGCTGCTGGCCCGCGCCAAGGGCGAGGTGCAGCGTGACCGGGTCGGTGACCAGACCGGCGGGCGCGTCGGTTTCTTCCTGCACACCGACGACTTCGCCCGCGATCATGCCCGCATGCTCGCGGCGGGCGTGACCTTCCTGGAGCAGCCGCGGCACGAGCCGTACGGCACGGTCGCCGTCTTCCAGGACCTGTACGGCAACCGCTGGGACCTGCTCCAGCCCGCCGACTGACCTGCGCCTCCGCCCCGGAGTGCCTCCTTCGAACCTCCCGCCAAGGAAAGACCCGCCATGACTGCTACGCGCGTAGACGCAGACGCCATCCGCCGGCTCCCCAAGGCCGTGCTGCACGACCACCTCGACGGCGGTCTGCGCCCCGCCACCGTCGTGGAGCTCGCGGACGCGGTCGGCCACACCCTGCCCACCACCGACCCCGACGCGCTCGCCGCCTGGTACTACGACGCCGCGAACTCCGGCGACCTGGTCCGCTACATCGCCACCTTTGAGCACACCCTCGCCGTGATGCAGACCCGCGAGGGCCTGCTGCGCACCGCCGAGGAGTACGTCCTCGACCTCGCCGCGGACGGCGTCGTCTACGGCGAGGTGCGCTACGCACCCGAGCTGATGCTCAAGGGCGGGCTGACCCTGCCCGAGGTGGTCGAGACCGTGCAGGAGGGGCTGGCGGCGGGCATGGCCAAGGCGGCCGCCGCCGGGACGCCGGTCCGGGTGGGCACGTTGCTGTGCGGCATGCGGATGTTCGACCGCAGCCGGGAGATCGCCGACCTGGTGGTCGCCTTCCGGGACGCCGGTGTCGTCGGCTTCGACATCGCGGGCGCCGAGGACGGCTTCCCGCCCGCCGACCACCTCGCCGCCTTCGAGCACCTGCGCCGCGAGAACGTGCCGTTCACCATCCACGCCGGTGAGGCGCACGGTCTGCCCAGCATCCACCAGGCCCTCCAGGTGTGCGGCGCCCAGCGCATCGGTCACGGAGTCCGCATCACCGACGACATCCCCGACCTCGCGGCCGGCAAGCTCGGCCGCCTCGCCGGCTGGGTCCGCGACCGCCGGATCGCGCTGGAGATGTGTCCCACCTCCAACCTGCAGACCGGCGCCGCCACCTCCATCGCCGAGCACCCGATCACCGCGCTGAAGGACCTCGGCTTCCGCGTCACCCTCAACACCGACAACCGGCTCGTGTCGGGCACCACGATGACCCGGGAGATGTCCCTGCTGGTCGAGCAGGCGGGCTGGACGGTCGAGGACCTGCGCACGGTCACCGTGAACGCCGTCAAGAGCGCCTTCATCCCCTTCGACGAGCGGGACGCCCTGATACGGGACGTCGTCCTGCCGGGCTACCCGGCCTGAAGCAGCCCCCGCACATAGGCGGCCTGTCCGACGTGCTGGAGATCGTCGGACAGGACGCTCACCAGCCGCACGCCGAGGCTGACCGGCGGGTCCCAGCGCTCGTCCACGATGCGTTCGAGGTCCTTTGCGGTCAGCCCGCGCACGAAGTCGAGCGTCTGGTCGTGCACGGCGTCGTAGTACCCGGTCAGCAGGTCACCGGAGTCGACCCGCACCTTGGCGACCTTCGCCGGGCTGTGCCCGTATCCCGTGTCGTCGCGCGGCAGGCCGAGCCCGAAGCGCTTGTCCCAGCCCTGGGCCGGCCAGACCTGGTCGAGCCCCGAGGCGTCGGCGATGTGGTCGTCCTGGACGCGGGTGAGGTGCCAGACCAGCCATGCGATCGAGTTGGCGCGGGCGGAGGGGCGGGCGTTGAGGTCGTCGGCGCCCAGACCGTCGACGACGGCGTGGACTTCTTCCTGGATGCGGCTGTATCCGTCGCTGAGGATGTCCTTGGCGTGCATACGCCCCACCATCGCCCATCGGCGGCGTTCATGCCTCCAGCAGCGCCATCAGGGCTCGGGCCGCGGGGCTCGTGGCCTGCGGGGGAGGGAGGAGGGCGACCGTCTCGTAGAGCGCCTCGCCGGTGCCCTTGAGGGGGAGGGCGGTGAGCGACTCCCGCTTGTACCGGAAGTGGTGCGGCACGACGGCGACGCCCAGGTTCTCGTCCAGCAGGTCGAGGAGGCTGTGCACCTCGTTCACCTCCAGCGCCACGGTCCGCTGCACGCCCGCCGCGGTGAAGGCGGCGTCGGTGATGCGACGCGGCCCCCAGTCGGGATGGAAGTCGACGAACACCTCGCTCCCCAGCTCCTCCGGAGTGACGGCCGCGCCGGCTGTGGCCAGCCGGTGTGTCGGATGGCACAGGACGGTCATCGGCTCGCTGGTCAGCGGTACGGAACGCAGCTGGTCGGAGTCGGTCCGGGTACGGACCGCGAACGCCAGGTCCAGCCGCCCCGCATCGATCTCCTCCGCCAGCGCCCCGGAACCCGCCTGGCGCAACCGGATCTCCACGTCCGGGTGACGCCGCCGGAACGTGGCGAGCAGCCCGGCGACATCCACCCCGGCGATGCACTGCTCGGTGCCCAGCGCGAGCGTGCCGCGCAGCACGCCCTGCACGGCGGCCACGGCCTCGTGCGCCGAGCGCACCTGTGCCAGGATGCGTTCCGCCTCGCCGAGCAGCGCACGGCCCGCCTCCGTGAGCGTCACCCGCCGGGTCGTCCGCACGAACAGCGGGGTCTGCAACTCCCGCTCCAGCGCCCGGATCGAGGCGGACAGGCCCGACTGGGACACCATCAGCCGTTCCGCGGCCCGGGTGAAGTGCTGGTCCTCGGCGACCGCGACGAAGTGCTGGAGGTGGCGCAGTTCCATGATTGAGAAGCGTACTCGCTGAATTCCATCGGATTCTTCTGTTGGACTGCTGCCCGTGGGCCGAGAAGGATGGAGAGCGGTTTTTCCCGGAACCGTTTCCTCGTGGGCCAACCTTTCTGGAGTCGCGTTGTACACCGCACACCCCGACCGCTACGCGGACATGCCCTATCGGCGCACCGGACGCAGCGGCCTGAAACTCCCCGCGCTGTCGCTCGGCCTGTGGCACAACTTCGGCCCGGACCGGCCGGTCGAGACCCAGCGGGCCATCCTGCGGCGCGCCTTCGACCTCGGCGTCACCCACTTCGACCTGGCCAACAACTACGGCCCGCCGCCCGGCGCGGCCGAGTCCGCCCTCGGCGAGGCGCTGCGCGCCGACTTCACGCCGTACCGGGACGAGCTGGTCATCTCCACCAAGGCCGGCTACCTGATGTGGCCCGGCCCGTACGGCGAGTGGGGCTCCCGCAAGTACCTGCTGTCCTCGCTGGACCAGAGCCTGAAGCGGATGGGCCTGGACTACGTCGACATCTTCTACTCGCACCGCCCCGACCCCGCGACTCCGCTGGAGGAGACGATGGGCGCGCTGCACTCGGCCGTGCAGCAGGGCAAGGCGCTCTACGTCGGCGTCTCGAACTACTCCCCGGAGCAGACCCGGGAAGCCGCCCGGATCCTGGGCGAGCTGGGCGCCCCGCTGCTGATCCACCAGCCGCGCTACTCGATGCTCGACCGGCGCCCCGAGGAGGGGCTCCTGGACGCGCTGGACGAGCTGCAGGTCGGCTCCATCGCCTACTCGCCGCTGGAGCAGGGCCTGCTGACCGCCCGCTACCTCGACGGCATCCCGGAGGACTCGCGGGCCGCGAGCGACAGCCCCTTCCTGAACTCCGACGCGGTGACCGAGGAGCTCGTGGGCCGGCTGCGCACCCTGGACGACATCGCCAAGTCCCGCGGCCAGTCCCTTGCGCAGATGGCACTGGCCTGGGTCCTGCGCGGCGGCCGGGTCACCTCCGCGCTGGTCGGTGCGAGCAGCCCGCGCCAGCTGGAGGACAGCGTCTCGGCGATCCGCAACCTCGACTTCGACGCGGACGAACTGGCCAGGATCGACGCCGCCGTCAAGGCCTGACCCATCGATCCGGTGCCCGGAGGTGACCATCGCCTCCGGGCACCGGCTTGCCGTGACGGAATTCCGGAAAGAGTGCCCGTCGATGGTCCCGCGGATCTTGCCTCGTCCGCGGGTGCCGGAATAGGCGACGGATTCGCGCCAGGCGAGATATGTCCAGCCGCCTTTGATCGGCTGCTCGCGCAGGACTGCGGCGAATTCCGCATCCACGTTTCCGGTGGTTCCCCGCCCGCCGTGGTCTCACTGCCTTCCCACTGGAGACCTCGTCAACGGGAAAACTCGTCGCGGCCACCCGTTCGGCCCCGCTGCAGCCGAAGATCGTGCCCTGCGGCCTGCCCTCCCTCACCCGTCGCATTCCGGCCAATACGCGCGGTGAATATGCCAAGAGACTGGCCGGAAAGGCGTGGTGACAGTGGTTCAAGAGTGAAGATACTCGAACGCCAGGGACAGTTTCCCAGCACAAGAGCCGCACCGAAAGCGAGGCGCCACCGGCAAGCGAGCAACGCAACGGGGGAGGCGGACGTGCACGACGAATTCCTGTGCCATGTCACGGCGTACGGCACCTGCGGCGGCCGGCGCATCGGCGTACCGCTCGGCACCTACCGGGCCCCCACCCTCGCCCTTGCGCTGTGGTGGCTGCGGGACCGCGCCACCTGGATCGCCGAGCGGCTGGACCCGCAGCCCGGCGACGGGCCCTACCCGCCGCACGCGCTCGTCCCGGTCGGCGACGCCGTGGCCGATGTGCCCGCCGCGCTGCGCGACTGGTGCGCGGACGTGCGTCGGCAGGAACTGGTCGCCGAGGAGTTGGCGGCCGGGCGGCTGGTCAGGATCGCCACCAGCGACGACACCACGGAGTACGAACTGCTCGCCGAATCCGTCGACGCCCTGCGGATGCAGCGCACGATTCCGGCGCTGGTCGTGCCCGTCGCCTGATACGTGCCGACGGCTGCGCGGGACGATGTCTTGACAGCGCACATATGGACGAATCGGTAGAATTTCCGCCATGGTGAAGCAGCCGGTCGCGTCGACAGCGCCCGAACTCGTCCTCGAAACCGAGACGGGCTCCACCGTGATGATCCCCGTCCGCGACTACCGCGTCGGACGCGACCCGCTGAGCGACATAGTCCTCGACGACGACCGGGTCTCCTGGCACCACGCGGTGCTGCGGCCCAACGGCGGCCACTGGACCCTGAAGGACGAGCACAGCACCAACGGCACCTACGCCGACGGCCGCCGCATCGACGCATGGGACGTCGGCCCCGGCAGCGTCATCCGCTTCGGCAACCCCACCGACGGCCCGCGCGCCGTCCTCGTCGGCCTTGCCGACCCGGCCCCGGAGCGCCCGTCGGCGGTCTCCCGCCCCGCCCTCACCCACACCTTCCGGGAGCCCACCAGCGTACGGCCGCTGCCCCATCGGACCGTCCGCATCGGCCGCGACGAGGACAACGACCTGGTCGTCGACGACCTGCTCGTCTCGCGCCGGCACGCCGAGCTGCGCGCGCACACCGACGGGACGTACGAGATCGTCGACCTCGGCAGCCACAACGGCACGTACCTCAACGGGCTGCAGGTCACCGCCGCCCTCATCAACCCCGGCGACATCGTCGGCATAGGCCACTCGGACTTCTGCCTCGTCGGCGACCAGCTGCAGGAATACGTCGACACCGGCGAGATCTCCCTCGACGTACAGGACCTCACCGTCGTCGTCGACCGGGGCAGCAAGACGCTCCTCGACGACGTGTCGTTCCCGGTGGGGGAGAAGTGCCTGCTCGCGGTCGTCGGCCCGAGCGGCGCGGGAAAGTCCACGCTGCTGAACGCCCTGACCGGCCAGCGCCCCGCCGACCACGGCACGGTCCTGTACGACGGACGCGACCTGTACCACGACTACGCAGAGCTGCGGCAGCGCATCGGCCTCGTCCCGCAGGACGACATCCTGCACGCCCAGCTGACCGTCCGCAGCGCCCTGACCTACGCTGCCGAGCTGCGCTTTCCGCAGGACACCGCCAAGGCCGAGCGTCTCGCGCGCGTCGAGGAGGTGATCCGCGAACTGGGGCTGGAACAGCGCGCGAACCAGCCCGTGCACAGCCTCTCCGGCGGTCAGCGCAAACGGGTCAGCGTGGCGCTGGAGCTGCTGACCAAGCCGTCGCTGCTCTTCCTCGACGAACCGACCTCCGGCCTGGACCCCGGCATGGACCGCTCGGTGATGCACATGCTGCGCGGCCTCGCCGACGACGGCCGGACCGTCATCGTCGTCACGCACAGCGTCCTCAGCCTCGATGTCTGCGACCGGCTGCTCGTCCTCGCGCCGGGCGGCACGGTGGCCTACTTCGGCCCGCCCGGCGACGCCCTCGCCTTCTTCGGCTTCGCCCACTGGCCGGAGGCCTTCGAGGCGTTCGAGTGGGACCGCGACCGGGACTGGGCGGGGGAGTACCGCGCATCGCCCTTCCACCGGCAGTACATCGCCGACGCGACCGCGCAGCCGCACCTGCCCCGCGAGGGCCCGGTCATCGTCGGCCCGCCGCCCAGACCGCGCCACTGGAGCGCCCAACTCATCACGCTGGTCCGCCGCTACACGGCCGCGCTCAGCGCCGACCGCACCTTCCTCCTCGTCATGATCGCCCTGCCCTTCGTCATGGGCGGCATGGCCCGCGCCCTGGCGGGCAGTGAGCTGACCCGGCGGTCGGCGATGAACGCACTGCTCATCCTCTGCGTCGGCGGTGTGCTCACCGGTGCGGCCAACGCCGTGCGCGAGATCGTCAAGGAACGTGTGATCTACCAGCGAGAGCGGGCCGTCGGCCTGTCCAGATCGGCGTACCTGATGTCCAAGGTGGTCGTGCTCGGCACGGTCACCGTGCTGCAGGCCGTCGTGCTGACCCTGGTCGGCCTGCTCGGCGTCGATCTCAACGCACCGGGCGGACGGGGCGTGGTGATGCCGCCCCTTGTGGAGATCACCATCGCCGTCGCCCTGCTGGCTTTCACGGCGATGATGCTCGGTCTGGTGATCTCCGCGCTGGTGCGCAAGGAGGAGGTGACGATGCCGCTGCTCGTGCTGCTCGCCCTCGTCCAGGTCGTCTTCTGCGGCGCTCTGCTGCAGCTGGACGGTGTGCCGGGACTGGAGCAGGTGGCCTGGCTGGTGCCTGCGCGGTGGGCGTTCGGCGCGATGGCCGCCACCATCGACCTGGCCCGCGTCTCGCCCGGCGACCTGACCGGCGATCCCCTGTTCGAGCATGCGGTCGGAGTGTGGCTGCTCGACATCGGCATGCTCGTCGTCCTGTCGGTGGTGTTCGGCTACGTGGTGTCCCGGCTGCTGCGCCGCCGCGAGCCCGTCGTGATGCGGAAGTAGGTCCCGGCCATGGCGAGCCCCGGGTTCCGGCCCACCCACGTCGTCCCCCGGCACGGGATGCCCGCCTGGGAGTCGCCCGACCCCGCCCGGCCCACCGTGCCCCTCGATCCGCTGCTGCCGGTCCAGCTGGTCGAGCGGCGCGGCGACTGGGGGCGGATCCTGTGCGCCAACGGCTGGTCGGCCTGGGTCGACGGCCGTTGCCTGGTCGCCGTACCCGAGGACCCGCCCACCGAGCACCAACCGCTCGCCACCACCGCCGACCCCCGGCCCCTGCTCGCCCGCGCGGAGCGGGCACTCGCCCGCTACCGGGCGGCCGTCGAGGACCTGGCGGCCGGCGGGCTCGACGGCGAGTCCTTCCGCGACCGGACACAGGGAGCGCGGATCGGAGTGGTCGTCGACGGGGAGTCCGTGTGGCTGTACGACGCCGAGGGCGGGCAGTGGGCGTACAGCGACGGGGCGCGGCTGAGCACCTACGCGGCGGACGAGGTGCCGCGCGCCACCGAGGATCCCGGCCGCGCCCCCACTCGGGTCGTGACACCCGACGGTGAGACCTGACGGTGGGCGACACCGGCCTGTTCTCCGGGCGGCCCTCCGAACTGATCGGGCGGCAGGTCGCCGGCTACCGGATCGAGCACGAACTCGGCCGCGGCGGCATGGCCGTCGTCTACCGCGCCCGCGACCTGCGCCTGGACCGCACCGTCGCGCTCAAGCTGCTCGCTCCCGAACTCGCCCGCAACGACACCTTCCGGCGGCGCTTCAGCCATGAGTCCCGGGCGGCCGCCGCGATCGACCATCCGCACATCGTGCCGGTCTTCGAGGCGGGTGAGACGGACGGCGTCCTGTACATCGCCATGCGCTACGTCGCCGGCAGCGACCTGCGCCATCTGCTCGACCGGCAGGGCCCGTTGCCGCCCGCGACCGCCGTCCGCATCGCGGCGCAGGTCGCCTCCGCGCTGGACGCCGCCCACGAGCACGGGCTGGTCCACCGGGACGTCAAACCCGGCAACATCCTGGTGGCCCGCGGCACCGACAGCGACCATCCCGAGCACGTCTACCTCACCGACTTCGGTCTGACGAAGAAGTCGCTGTCCCTGACCGGCTTCACCACGGTGGGACAGTTCGTCGGCACCCTCGATTACGTCGCCCCCGAGCAGATCGCGGGCCGCCCCGTGGACGGCCGGTGCGACGTCTACGGCCTCGCCTGCGTGGTCTACGAGTGCCTGGCCGGCCACCCGCCGTTCCGCCGTGACGACGACATGGCGCTGCTGTGGGCCCACCAGTACGACCCGCCACCGCCCCTGACCGAGGCCCGCCCCGAACTCGCCGGACCTGTCGACCCGGTCCTCGGCCGCGCCCTGGCCAAGGTCCCCGACGAACGGTACGACTCCTGCCTGGCCTTCGTCACGGACCTGCGCACCGCCCTGGCCGGTGTCAGGAACGGCGCCCACCCGCCGACCGAGGCCGACCTGAGGGTCCCCCCGAAGCCGCCACCGCACTGGGCCGAGCCCGTCGTCGGCCGCCGTCCTTAGGGCCGGTTCGTAGGCCGCCGCCGGGTCGGGCAGCGCCCTGAGGGGGCGCGGGGCTGTGCCGATATGCGGCTCCGCCGCGCGGGCGCGACCAGCCACGACGGTGCCGCAGACGACCGACGGCACATCGCGGCACTTCCAGCGGAGCGCTCAGGCGGCCGCACCCCGCCGCCGCACCCTTGCGGCCGGCAGCGCGCCCAGGAAGCCGGCCACCAGACCCCACAGCACGGCCAGGCCCACCGCCGTCCAGATCCGGGGCCGCAGAAACAGTTCTCCCGCGAGAAAGCCGCCCAGGTCGCCGATGCCGAGCACGGACAGGCCGTACGACGCGGAGATCCGGCCGACCAGACAGATCATCAGCACCGTGAGGGCCAGCGCGACCGCCATGTGCACGGCGTGCCGCCAGGCCCGCAGCCGGGCCGGAGAACGCGCCGCCATCACGAACGCGGCCGCCGGCACCAGCACCGCGGCGGCCACCACCAGCCACCACACCCGGCCGTCGTGCTCGGCGAGCGTGCCCACATTGAGCACGGCGACGTCCGATGAGCGCAGCACCTCGTCGAGGACATGCGGCATCGGCAGCTCGAACGGCCCCTCCACGCGGCCGTCCCAGGTGGCGCCCAGGCCGATCGTGAACGCGAGCCACACCAGGTTCGGCAGACCCAGCAGGATCACGGCGAACGTCTCGGCCGGGTGCCCGCGCGTCGCCGCGACGACCAGGCCGATGACGACGCCGAGCACGACGTACGTGAGGAGAAGGGCGACCATGGCGTACGCGGCCGGGCGCACCGACTCCCGGAACCGCAGCAGCCTGCCCGGCAGCGGAGCTCCGGGCGCCACCAGCAGTGCCAGCACCAGCACGCCGGCCAGCCACAGCAGCCCGAAGACCAGCGTCACCGGCACGTCCGTGGTGAAGCCCACCTCGGGCGAGATGCCGAACAGATCGGTGATGTCGCTGATCGCGTCCTCGCCGAGGGTGACGGTGAACGTCTGCCGGGCCCCGAGGGCCAGTCCGAGCAGCGCGAGCAGCCACAGGACGGCGATTCTGGCGGCCCACCCGCCCAGCTCCCCGGCACCGGCCACCGCCCGGTGCCGCAGCGGTCGCAGGAATCCCACGGCGACCACCAGGGCCCCGGCGAGCGTCACCGACAGCGGAATCACGGTCAGCCCCGCCTCGGTCTCGGCGAGGCCCCCGAGGTCGCCCGACAGCTCGACGGCGCCGCCCACCGCCGTGACGACGGTCGCGGCAGCCACCCGCGGGAACGCACCGTCCGGGAGGTCGCCGGCCCCCGCCGCCCACAGGCCCAGCGTGGCGGTGATCCCCATGGCGATCATTCCCGCCAGCACGACGGCGACGGCCTGCACCCAGCCGTGGCGGGCGGCGGCCTGCTCGGAGGGGATGCGCGGGCTCACCTTGTCACGCTAAGCAGCCCCGGCACCGGGCGCGCGCCGGGAGGTCCGTCCGCGTCGGCTTGCGGGCCGTACCCGACCGAAGCACACAATGATCGGAACACGGAAGAAAGCTGAGAAAAGCGGCGAAATTGAGTTTGAGGGCCGCAGGCACTCCACAACGGGAGCGGAGCTCGTGAGCGTCGAACCGCCGTCGTCCGGCCGTCCCGCCGGCCCACCCTCCGGCCCGCTGTCGGGACCGCCCGAGCCGCCCCCGGGACCGCCCTCCCAGCCGCCCGGTGGGGGAGCCGAGTCCCCCGGGCCACGCCCGCCATGGTGGCGTTCTGCACCCCGGATCGCCGTGCTCGCCGCCGTCGTGGTGGCCGCCGTGGTCGTCGCCGTCGTCCTGACCCGTCCCGACGGCGGGGGCACCGGCTCGCAGGGCGAGGTCTTCCTCCAGCCCGCGGGCAGCACGGGACCCGACCCTTTCACCGAGTCCACCGCGACGGACAGCTCCGCCCCGCCGGCCACGCCGAGTCCGGCGACCGGATCGGCGCAGCCGAACGCCGTACGGGGCGTGGCCGGCGGCGCCCCCGGGCTCTACGGCGGCACCCGCAACGTCGCCACCTGCGACGTGGAGAAACAGATCAGGTTCCTCCAGGCGGACGAGGCCAAGAACAGGGCCTTCGCCTCGGTGGCCGGCGTCGCCCCGTCCCAGGTCCCGGCCCATCTGCGCTCGCTCACCCCCGTACAGCTCCGTATGGACACCCGCGTCACCAACCACGGCTACCGCGCCGGTGCCGCCACCAGCTACCAGGCCGTCCTGCAGGCGGGTACGGCGGTCCTCGTCGACGACCGCGGGGTGCCCCGCGTGCGGTGCGCCTGCGGAAACCCGCTGACCCCGCCGGTCGCCCAGCGGACCACGCCGAAACCGACCGGCGAGGCCTGGCCGTCGTATCGCTCCTCGAACGTCGTCACGGTCGCCCCCGCGCCGAAGGCCGTCGACGTCTTCGTCCTCTACGACCCCGACCGCGGCGAGTGGATCGCCCGCCGGCCCGGCGACACGGGTGAGAAGGACAGGAGGACCGAGCCGCCGGCGAGCCGGCCCACACCCTCGCCCACCCCGTCCACACCGGCGTCACCGGCCCCGGACTCTCCGCCCTCGCCGTCCCCGAGGCCCCGGACGCCCACGCCGGAGCCGCCGGCCCCGCAGCCGGAGAGCCCTCAGTCCCCGAGGTCCCCCGAACCGCCGGAATCCCCTGAGCCCCCTGGGTCCCCTGAGACCCCCGAGTCCCCTGCGCCCTCGCCGCCGCAGCCCCCGCTCGCATCCGGGCCGACCGCCCGGTCGTCGTTCACGGACCGTGTTCCCGAGGCGCCCGCTCCCGCTCCGGCAGTGTGACGCGTCCTGCACTATGGACTGCGGCGCCCGGCTCGGGGTACGAGGACTGGTGCAGCAACGTCCGGCACGGCCGGCTTCGGAGAGAGACACACGCATGATCGAGTACCGGGACGGGGCCGTCGTACCGACTGGTTTCGACGTGCCCGTGGAACCGCTGCGGCGGGCGGCGCACTACACCGGCGAGCCGGGATGCATCGCCGAGGCACGCTCCCTCGCCGCACTCTTCCTCGAGCAGCTCAGGACCGAGTGGTGCGCCGAGATCGGCTCCCGCGCCGAACAGTCGGTGCTCCTCGTCGTCAGCGAGCTCGTGACGAACGCGGACCGGCACAGCAACGGTCCGTACATCCTGGAGCTGGAGGGCACGGACAGCTCCATGACGGTGTGCGTCTGCGACAGCAGCGCCGCACTGCCCCTGCGGTTTCCCCGCGATCCCGCACGGGTCGGCAGGCACGGTCTGGAGATAGTCCATGCGCTGGCGACGAAGGTGACCGTCGAACGGGTGCCGGTCGGCAAGCGGGTGAGCGCCGTCGTCGAGCTGAGCGGCTGAGCGAGCCCCCGGACGCTGTGTCGTGACGCCGGAGTCAGGCGCAGTCGAGCTCTCCGAGCATGCCCCGCCGCAGCCGTACGATGATCCGCTTGAGCAGCCGGGAGACATGCATCTGCGAGCAGCCGAGCCGCTCGCCGATCTCGGCCTGGGTGGCCTCCTCCACAAACCTCAGGTGCAGGATCTGCCGGTCGCGTTCGTCCAGCTCGGCCATGAGCGGGGCGAGCGACTGGAAGTCCTCGACCAGCCGCAGCCCGTGCTCCTCGACGCCGATGTAGTCGGCGAGCACGGCCTCGCCGTGCTCGGGTCCGTCGCCGGTGAGCGCGGCGTCCAGCGACGCGGAGTTGTAGCCGTTGGCGGCGAGCTGACCCTCCACCACCTCGTCCTCGGAGATGTCCATCAGCGTGGCGAGCTCCGCCACCGTCGGTTCGCGGTCCAGACGGCTGGAGAGCTCCTCACGCGCCTTGGCCAGTTCCACCCGCAGCTCCTGCAGGCGACGTGGGACGTGCACCGCCCATGTCGTGTCGCGGAAGAACCGCTTGATCTCGCCCATGATGTACGGCAGCGCGAACGACGTGAACTCGACCTCGCGGGCCGGGTCGAACCGGTCGATGGCCTTGATCAGGCCGATCATCCCGGTCTGGACGATGTCCTCCATGTCGTCGCCGCGGTTGCGGAACCGCCCGGCGGCGAACCGCACCAGCGAGATGTTCATCTCGATCAGCGTGTTGCGCGCGTACTGGTAAGCGTGCGTGCCCTCCTCGAGAGCCGCCATCCGCTCGAAGAACTGGCGGGACAACTCGCGCGCGTCGCGCGGAGCCACGGTCCTGGGGTCCACGATCACGGCGGTGTCCATTGCCTCTCCCACGAAAGTTCCGGTGCGACGGCTGCCTCTTCGGGCGGGTACCCGGGGCGTGGCGGGTCATGCGCCGTCAATTGCCGGAACGGGTCGCGGAGATGAGCTCGTGGAGGTATCGCTTGGTGACGCTGCCGCCGTGATACGTGTCGATCAACTCCCGGATGCACCCGAGCAGGCCGTGCCGAGCGCGGTCGTCGAGTGCGCGGTGGCCCGAGTAGGTGAGCAGCACATCGATGTACTGGTCGGCGGAGTACGTGATCTCCTGGGCGTGACGTGTCACGGTGATGTGCTCGAAGCGCGCGGACCGGGTCAACTCATCCGTGTCCGAGGCGGTTTCGGTCTCGTCGAGCAGCCGCAGGCCGGGTGGGGTGGACGGATCCCAGCGCTCGTAGCAGCGCTGGGCCCGGGCGAAGAAGTCCGCGCTGCCGCCGGCCACATGGTGGGTGGTGACGAGGGCGAGACATCCTCCGGGGCCAGGACGTCCGCCGCCTTCTGCATGCGGACGACGGGGTCGATCCAGTGGAACGCGGTCGCGCTCACCATCACGTCGTACGGCTCCTGCGGTGGCTCCCAGCGTTCGAACTCCGCCACCTCCACGTCCACCAGCGGAAACCCCCGCAGCCGACGCCGGGCCACGGCCGCCAGGGCGGGCCCCAGCTCCACGGCCGTGATCCGGCAGCCGAACGCGGCGAGGGAGACGGTGAGTTGGCCGGTTCCGGGCCCTACTTCCAGGACCCGGTCGGCCGGTCCCAGGCCTGTCACCCGGGCCAAGTCCTCGACCAGGGCGTCGGGATACCGCGGCCGTGCCCTGTCGTACAGCTCCGCGGCCTCGTTGAACGTGTCCCGCAGCACGGCACCGCATCCCTTCCCCTCGGATCCCCTCGGATCCTCGGCCAGTCTCTCCCGGGCAGACACCGGGCGGGGTGTTTCGTCCGATTCCACCGAGGGCGGAACGCCGGGGACTTCCCGTGGCGGCGGGTGCTCCTAGGCTGAAGAGGTGAGCAACCAAGCGCCGAACGAAGCCCGCGTCATTCCGCTGCGCCCGCCCGCCGCGCGCCCCGGGACGGCCCGCCCAGCGTCCGAACGCCCCGCCGGTTCGCCGCCCCGGCCCGGACCGGCTCCGCACGAGCCGCTTCGGCAGGCACCCACTCCGCACGAGCCGCTTCGCTCTGCCCCCGCTCCCAAGGAACCGCTCTGGCGGAACCTCGTCGGTGACGTGCTGCGCCGTGAGCGTCTCGCGCAGGAACGCACGCTCAAGGACGTGGCCGACGCGGCGCGGATCTCCATGCCGTACCTGTCGGAGGTGGAGCGCGGCCGCAAGGAGGCCTCCTCGGAGGTCCTCGCGGCCGCCGCCCACGCCCTCGGCCTGGGCCTCGGTGACCTGCTGTCACTGGCGCAGAGCGAGCTCACGCGACACGCCGACCGCAGTCGCGGCAGGGCCGGTTCGCCGTACGACGGATTCTGCCTGGCAGCGTGAGGACGCGCCGGCGCCTCAGACCCTCACGAGGCGCCGGCTCACCACCTCGTCGGCCAAGCCGTACGCCACGGCCTCCTGCGCGGTGAACACCTTGTCGCGGTCCATGTCCGCGCGCAGTGTCGCGATGTCGTGGTGCGTGTGCCGGGCCAGCACCTCCTCGACCTGCGAGCGGATGCGGACCATCTCCTGGGCCTGGAGGGCGAGATCGGAGATCATGCCCCGGCTGCCGCCGCTGGCCGGCTGACCGAGCAGCACGCGCGCGTGCTCCAGCACGAACCGCCGGCCAGGATCCCCGCCGGCCAGCAGCACGGCTGCCGTGGAGGCCGCCTGGCCGACGCAGAACGTCGAGATCGGCGCCTGCACGAACGTCATCGTGTCGTAGATCGCCATGAGCGAGGTGAACGAGCCGCCGGGGGAGTTGATGTAGATCGCGATCTCGTTCTCCGGCGCCGCCGACTCCAGATGGAGGAGTTGCGCGATGACGACATTGGCGACGCCGTCGTCGATCTCGGTGCCGAGAAAGATGATCCGCTCCGACAGCAGCCGGCTGAACACGTCGTACGACCGCTCGCCCTGCGGGGTGCGCTCGACGACGTTCGGAATCGTGTAAGTCCCCATGTCACAGCCCCATCCGTCGCCGGGTGGCCGCCGGGCGGACGTCGGTGAACGACTCCACGACCCGGTCCACCATGCCGTAGTCCCTGGCCTCCTCGGCCGTGAACCAGCGGTCGCGGTCGCCGTCCCGGGAGATGGTCTCCGGGCTCTGGCCGGTGTGCTCCGCGGTGATCTGCTCGATCGTCCGCTTGGTGAACGCCAGGTTGTCCGCCTGGATCTCGATGTCGGCGGTGGTGCCGCCGATGCCCGCGGACGGCTGGTGCATCATGATCCGCGCGTGGGGCAGCGCGTACCGCTTGCCGGGCGTTCCCACGCTGAGCAGGAACTGCCCCATGCTGGCCGCGAACCCCATCGCGAGCGTGGCGACGTCGTTGGGGATCAGCCGCATCGTGTCGTAGATGGCGAGCCCCGCGTGCACCGAGCCGCCCGGGCTGTTGATGAACAGGCTGATGTCGGTGCGCGGGTCCTCCGCCGACAGGATCAGCAACTGCGCGCAGACCCGGTTCGCGGAGACCTCGTCGACCTGGGTGCCGAGCAGGACGATCCGCTGCCCGAGCAGCTGGGCGGCCAGATGGTCGTCGAACCGGGTGGGCGGGGTGTCGCCCTCCTCGGCCCGGGGCGGCAGGGCGGTGAGTGGAGACATCGGCGCTCCTTGTCGTCGTTGTCGTGAGGCGGCCGGCATCGCCGCGATCCCCACTCTGGGCCGGGAACAGGCACCGCAGGGGTTTTCTCTGCCCGCGGCAGATTCGCCACGGGCAGAGCGGTCAGCCGCCGCCGGAGGCTGAGAAGCATCCATGTCAGATCGAGCGCCAAGCCCTTCGGCCGGCGACCGAAGTCTCATCCGCGTTCGCGGAGGTACGCCTCCAGCTCGGCAGCCCCGGTCAGCATCGCCCGCCCGCGGGCGGACAGCCGGCCGCGCCAGTCGCACAGTGCGGCCTGAAGCGGCTCCAGCCCGCCGGCCGCCCGCACCTGGGTGATCAGCGGGGCGATCTGCTCCAGCAGGTAGCCGCCCCGCCTGAGCTGGTGGGCCAGCCGGGCGTCCCGTACGTCGGCCTCGTCGTAGACGCGGTACCCGGTCCGCGGGTCGCGGCGCGGGCGCACCAGCCCGGCGCGCTCCCATTTGCGCAGCGTCGCCGGCCGGATTCCGAGCTTGCCTGCCAGCGGCCCGATGAACGTGCCGCCGGGCCCGGACACCGCAGCCGGCTCGGACCCCGCCCCGGGCTCGGGCGCCGTGGTGGGCTCCAGGTCGCGCAGGGCGCTCTCCACGGCCTGGAGGGTCCGCCGGTCGTCGAGGAGCTGGGCGTGGCTCTCGTCGATGAGGCGGAACGCGTCCTCGGCCGCGCCCTGGTTCACGGCCCGCATGATCGACGTCGCCGTCCGGTGGCCGTGGCCGGGCACCAGGGCCAGAAACGCGCGCAGGGCCCCCGCGTGCAGCGAGGTATAGGTGCGGTAGCCGTGGGGTGTGCGACCGGCGGCCGGAAGGATGCCGGCCTCCTCGTAGTTCCTGATCGCCTGCGTGGACAGACCGTGCCCGCGCGCCAGATCAACCGGCCTGAGTCGCTCACCGTTTTGAAGGTTTCGTCCCATGAGCCTGCCGATATCGCGGAGAAGTTTCAACCGAAGGTTCAACGATACCGTTGATGGCATGGCTACTGACATCAAGGGCATCGCCCATGCCGTCGAGGCTGCCGCTGTCATGAGACTGCTCCCGGCCCGCCCCCGGCTGCTCGCGCTGGGCGAGCCCACCCACCGCGAGGACACTCTGCTCGAGGTGCGCAACGAGCTCTTCCGGCAGCTCGTCGAGCAGGAGGGCTACCGGACGATCGCGATCGAGAGCGACTGCATGAGGGGCCTGGTCGTGGACGACTACGTCACCTCGGGCAAGGGCACCCTCGACGAAGTCATGGAGCAGGGAATCAGCCACGGCTGGGGCACCTCCGCGGCCAACCGCGAGCTCGTGCGCTGGATGCGCGCCTACAACGTCCGCGCCGACAACGACGGCCGGCCCGCGTCCGATCGGCTCCGCTTCACCGGTTTCGACGGCCCGCTGGAAATCACCCACGCCGCGAGCCCCCGGCAGGCCCTCACCGCACTCCACGGCTACCTCACGGCCCGGGTGGACGCGGACCTGCTCCCCTGCACCGCGGAAACACTCGACCGCCTGCTCGGCACCGACGACCGGTGGACCAATCCCGCCGCGATGATGGACCCGGTCCAGTCCGTGGGGCAGTCGGCCGAGGCCGGTCAGCTGCGGCTGCTCACCGACGATCTGGTGGCGCTGCTCGACGCGCAGACGCCCCACCTGATCACGGCGACCTCGCGGGACGACTTCGACCGGGCGCGCCTGTACGGGCGCACCGCCACCGGCCTGCTGCGCTACCACTACTGGATGGCCGACCCCTCACCGGCCCGCATGACCCGGCTGTGCGCGCTGCGGGACTTGATGATGGCCCACAACCTCCTCGCCGTTGCCGCTCGGGGCCCGGCACTCGTCCACGCCCACAACTCCCATCTCCAGCGGGAGAAGAGCACGATGCAGATGTGGGAGGGGCCGGCGGAGTGGTGGAGCGCCGGCGCGCTGGTGAGCGCCCAGCTCGGCGAGGGGTACGCCTTCGTGGCCACCGCCCTCGGCACGATCCGGCACCAGGGAGTGGACACCCCGCCCCCGGACTCCCTCGAAGGACTCCTGTACGCGCTCCCGGAGGACCGCTACCTCATCGACGCGTCCCAGCTGGCCACCACCCTCGGCGACACACGGCCCGCGCCCCGCGTATCCCCTTGGTTCGGCTACTCCCCGCTCGACCCGGCCCACCTGGCGGACAGCGACGGCATCGTGTTCGTCAAGGACGTCCCGCAGAGCTAGGGCCTGTCCGGCGGATCATGCCGCAGACGCGGGTTCTGGCACGCCCATCTGCGGCGTTGTCGTCGGTTGCCGACTCCCCCACTCTCGGCTTCGCTCGAGCAGGGGGACCCCCATCGCGTCGACGCCCTCCTCCGCCTTGCAGCTGGACGCACCAGAACCCGCTCACCCACGCAAGCCCCCGTCACCAACGTCCCGGGACAACACACCTAGCGCCACCATCAGCAGTCCGGCCTGTCGGGCGCCTCGGATGCCGTCGGCGGGCGAGGATGTCATGGCCGCGATGCTGTGCCGGGGCGGTGCAGGGGCCACCTGGATCGATCAGCGGCCGGCCGATGAGTTCCAGGGCGAGGACCGGTCGATACAGGTGACCGCGTTCCGCGCCCCCAGGAGGTACTCATGGCCACCGACGGATTCACCACGTGTCTCTGGTTCGACGACCAGGCCGAGGAAGCCGCCCACTACTACGTCTCGATCTTCAAGAACTCCAGCGTCGGCAAGGTCGCCCGCTACCCCGAGGGTGCCCCTCGCCCCGCCGGCACCGTGCTGACCGTGGAATTCACGGCCAACGGTCACAAGTTCCTGGCGCTCAACGGCGGCCCCGAGTTCAAGTTCACCGAGGCGATCTCCTTCATGATCTTCTGCGAGAACCAGGAGGAGATCGACTACTACTGGACCAAGCTCACCGAGAACGGCGGCGAGCCCGGCCCCTGCGGCTGGCTCAAGGACAAGTACGGGGTGTCCTGGCAGGTCGTCCCGGACAGCCTCGACGACATGATGAGCGATCCGGACCCGGCGAAGGCGGCACGTGCGACCCAGGCGATGCTGTCGATGCACAAGCTCGACATCGCCGCCCTGGAGAAGGCGTACGCGGGCAAGTAGGGCACACCTCGCGGTGACCGGCCGCCACGGACCCGGCGGCCGGACGCCCTACCCGGCCTCGGCCAGGATCTCCTTGATCACATGCCGGGAGTTCGCCGCCAGCGGAGGATTGGTCTCCCAGTAGTACGGCAGCTGGATCAGCGAGATCGACAACGCCCAGCCACGCCCGCGCGCCCACTCGGAGTCGTCGACACCCAGAGCGTCACGGAAGACGGGGCGGGCCGAGGCGGGCAGGAGATTCCAGGCCGCGATCAGATCGACTGCGGGATCTCCCACGCCCACCGTGCCGAAGTCGATCACGGCGGTCAGCCGTCCCCCGGTGACCAGGACGTTCCCCGGCGACAGGTCGCCGTGCACCCAGACGGGCGGCCCCGACCGCGCCGGGACCCGCAGGTCCTCCTCCCACAGCGCCGTCAGCGCGGCCGTGTCCGTCCTTCCCGCCAGCTGCTCGATGGCCGACCGGGTCGGCGCGTCCCGGGTGGCGAGCGGGACGCCCCGCGAGGCGGGCGGCCCGTCCACGGGGTCGATCCGGCGCAGTGCACCGACGAACTCGGCCAGGTCCTTGGCGAGCAACTCCGGCTCCTGGAGCGCTTCGACGGCCGGATTGCGCCCCTCCAGCCACCGGTACACCGACCAGGGCCACGCAAACCCCGCACCAGGCTCGCCCTGCCCCACCGGCTCGGGCGTGTCGAGGGGCAGCAGCGGCCCCAGCCGGGGGAGCCACCGCATCTCGTGCTCCACTCCCTCGACGGCACGGGGATGCCGCGGCAGCCGCACCACCAGATCGGCGCCGAGCCGGAACATCGCGTTCTCGGTGCCCGACGACTGCAGCCGGCGCACGGGCAGCCGAGCCCACTGCGGGAACTGACCGGCGATCAGTCGGCGGACCAGTGAGGCGTCGACCTCGACCTCGTCCGTATGCATCTTGACGGCACACATGAGGTCCATCCCAGCGGCCCGGCCCCGCCTTTGTCGAACGGTTTTGACGCCGGGTCAGCCGGAGCGGATCCCTTCGTCCACCACCCGCGCGATCTCCCGTGCGATGCGCAGGATGCCGGGCGAGCGCACCGGGCACGGTTTCGGAGTGGACGTCGTGGGCGCCAGACAGAAGTGCAGGTAGTCGTCGTCGCGGTGGAGGGCGGTACGGTCACTGCCCGGCTGGGTGCAGTAGTCGGGGTGGGCGCGCTCGTACGCGGTGCACGGCAGGTACTGGGTCCAGGTGTGGCGGGCCGATGCGGGGCTCACCGCCCGCCCCGCGTCGGCGACCAGGTCGGCGGAGGCCGCGGCCCGTTCCTCGTAGAGGGCGTTCACGCGCCGGACCCGGTCGGGGGTGATCGGGTCCGGGCCCTGCAGCACCCAGACGATCCGCGGGCGCCGGGTACCGCCGGCCGCGGTGATCTGCTCGGTGAGCCGGCGCGCGTCGGCGGCGTACCGCTCGAAGTACCGGGCGCGGGAGGCGTCGTAGGTGATCCCGTCCATGCACGGTGTGTAGCCCCAGGCGTTTCCCCAGAACTGCAGCACCACGAAGTCCGGCCGCACCGAGCGCACCAGGGCGGCGGCCTTGTCGGCGTCCGGCACGAGGGACCGCTCGCCCGTGCCCTCGAGGTAGTCGCACAGGGTGGTGCCCGAGTACGGGGCGCTGGTGTATCGCGCTCCCAGGTCCCGGCGCAGTTCCCGGCCGAGGACCTTCTGGTTCTCCATCGCCAGCGAGTCCCCGAGATACAGCACCGTGGGCGCCTTCCGGGGCGCGGTGGGGGAGGCGGCGGCCCCCTGGTGCGTGGTGGGCGAGGCACCGGGTACGGAGGGCGCCGGCGGTGCGCCGTCCGGCCCGGACGCCGGATCCCCGCAGGCGCCGAGGAGCGTCACGCCGACCATCAGCAGACCGGCCACCCACCGCCTGTGCATACGGCCACCCCCACCCCGCCACCGACAGGGCTGCCCAGGCAAGCACACCCCGGCGGCAGGGGGAAGACACGCGTCGGCCACGGGAGCCGCGGACGCCCGCCCGTGCCGTACGTGTGTGCGGGATCGTCCACCGGTGTTGGCGTGTTGGTCATATGGTGTCTCTACGGTGCCCGCCATGAGAAGAACTTCGATCTTGCTCGGCGCCGCTGTCCTGACCGTGGCGCTGGCCTCCCCCGCTGCGGCCCGAAGCGGCCACCCGGACGGGGACTTCGGGCGGGCCACGCTCACCGGGTTCGCCTCCCTGCCGGCCGAGACCTACGTTCCCGACAGCGAGCCGTCCGGCTCGCTCATCGGCGCCGGCCCGTTCAACGGCATCGCCGCGCCGTTCGCGGACCAGCCCGTCCAGGGCTTCAGCGGCATCGTCAACCGCCACGACGGCACCTTCGACGTGCTGTCCGACAACGGTTACGGCAACAAGGCCAACAGCGCTGACTACCTGCTGCGCGTCCACCGCATCCAGCCGGACGCGAAGTCCGGGAAGGTCAGGGTGCTGGGCGGCTTCGACCTGAGCGACCCCCACCACAAGGTGCCGTTCCCGCTCACCCGTGCCGACCGGCTGCTGACCGGCGCCGACTTCGACGTCGAGTCGATCGTGCGGGTCGCCGACGGCACGTACTGGATGGGCGACGAGTTCGGCCCGTTCCTGCTCCACTTCGACGCCAAGGGCCGTCTCCTGGAAGCTCCCATTGCGCTGGACGGAGTGCAGGCGCCGGAGAACCCGTACCTGAACGGTGCACAGCCGACCATCGGCGGCAGCAAGGGCTTCGAGGGCCTGGTCCGCTCGGTCGACGGCCGCCGCCTCTACCCGCTCCTGGAAGGCAGCGTCACCGGCGACACGCCCGGCGACCTGCGGTTCAGTGAGTTCGACCTGCGTCAGCGCGCCTACACCGGCAAGCGGTTCGTCTACCGCCTGGAGTCGACCGCGCACGCCATCGGCGACGCCGTTGCCGTCGACCGTCACCGCTTCCTGGTCATCGAGCGCGACGGCGGCCAGGGCGACGCGGCCAAGTTCAAGCGGATCTACCTCGCCGACACCCGTGACCGCGACGACGACGGGGTGATGGACAAGACCCTGGTGGCCGATCTGCTCGACATCGCCGATCCCAAGGGCGTCGGCGGCTTCGGCGAGACCTTCCGGTTCCCGTTCACCACCATCGAGGACGTCGTCCTCCTGAACGACCGGACGCTGGCCGTCCTGAACGACAACAACTTCCCCTTCTCGTCCGGCCGTACGCCGGGCAAGGCCGACAACAACGAGTTCATCACCATCCGGCTGACGGACCGTCTGCACGCCGACCCGCGCGCGTTCCGCTGAGACACGCGCGGGGGCCCGGAGACCGGGCCCCCGCGCCGGGTCGCACGCGGCCAGGCCCCGTGGCTTCAGGCCAGGTCGTTCACCAGCACTGCCGCCCCGTCGAAACGGCCCGCCTTCAGATCGGTGAGGGCCCGCGCCGCCTCCGACAGCGGGTAGGCGTGCGTGGTGGCGCGCACCCCGTGACGGGCGGCGAGCGCCAGGAACTCCCTGGCGTCCTCGCGCGTGTTGGAGGTGACGCTGCGCAGCTCCTTCTCGTAGAACAGCTCGCTCTCGTAGCGCAGCGGTGGCACGTCGCTCAGATGGATACCGGCGATCGCCAGCACCCCGCCCCGGTCCAGCGCCCTCAGCGCCACGGGGACCAGGTCGCCGACCGGGGCGAAGAGGATCGCACTGTCCAACGGCTCCGGCGGCAGGTCGTACGCGTCCCGTGCCGAGGCGGCCCCCAGCTCCAGCGCGAGCCGTCGCGCTGCGGCGGCCCGGGTCAGGACGTGCACCCTGGCGCCCTCGGCCAGGGCGATCTGCGCACACAGGTGGGCGCTGCCCCCGAACCCGTACAGACCGAGTCGTCCGCCCGGCGGCAGCGCGGCCCGGCGCAGCGCCCGGTAGCCGATGATGCCGGCGCACAGCAGGGGCGCCGCCGCCACCTCGTCGAGGCCGCCGGGCAGCCGGTGAGCGAACGCGGCCGGAACGGTCGTGTACGGCGCGTAACCGCCGTCGGCGTCCCAGCCCGTGTACTGCGACGCCGGGCACAGGTTCTCGGCGCCGCGCGTGCAGTGGACACAACTGCCGTCGGTGCGGCGCAGCCAGGCCACGCCCACCCGCTCGCCGACGGGGAAACCCCGCGCCGACGCCCCGAACCCGGCCACCACGCCGACCACCTCGTGCCCGGGCGTGACCCCCGGCCGGTGCACCGGCAGATCCCCCTCGGCCACATGCAGGTCGGTACGGCACACCCCGCAGGCCCGCACATGCACCAGCAGCTCATCGTCCCCGGGCACCGGCACCGGCTTCCCCAGCAGCCTCAGGGAGCCCTCCTCCACGGGCCCCGGCGCCACCACCGACCATGCCCGCATCGTCCCGTTCGCCATCCCGCGCCCCGCTTCGCCGGCCCCCACCCGCCTTCCGCCCTCCAGTCTGGAACGGAAGGGCACGTTCGGCGCGCGGGCCGCCCTTCGGATGACTAGCGTGAGGAAGCGGACAACCCCACCGATCCCGGAAGGGCCGCAGCCATGGCCGTGAAACCTGAGGGAATGCCCTGCTGGGCCGACGCGATGTTCACGGACGTCGAGGGAGCCAAGACCTTCTACGGCGAGGTTCTCGGCTGGACCTTCGGCGAGACGTCGTCGGAGTACGGCAACTACACCCAGGCCTACGTGAACGGCAAGGCGGTCGCCGCCGTCGTACCGCCCATGCCCGGCCAGGAGGAACAGCCGCAGTGGTGCCTCTACTTCGCCTCGCCGGACGCCGCCGCCACCGCGGGCAGGATCCGCGACAACGGTGGTGAGCTGGTGATGGACCCGATGCAGGTCGGCGACTTCGGCACCATGTGCCTGGCCCGAGACCCGGGCGGCGTCGTGTTCGGTGTGTGGCAGGCGGGCAGCCACGAGGGGTTCGAGGCGCCCATGGAACAGCCGGGCGCGTTCTGCTGGGCCGAGGTCTTCACCCGCGATCCGGAGAAATCGGACGCGTTCTTCCCCGCCGTGTTCCCGTACACGGCGCAGCAGATGGACGACAACGGCATCGACTTCCGGATCTTCAACCTCAGCGGGAACCCGGTCCTGGGCCGGATGAAGATGACCGAGGACTTCCCGCCCGACGTGCCGCCGTACATCAACCTCTACTTCGGCGTCACCCACTGCGACGACGCCGTCGCCACGGCCACCAAGCTCGGCGGCATCCTGCGCTTCGGGCCGATGGACAGCCCCTTCGGGCGTTTTGCCGCGCTGAGCGACCCACAGGGCGCGAGCTTCTCGGTGATCGACACCACGACGACCGAGGGTGAGATGCCGAAGCTCACCGACGTCTCCTGACCGGCTCCGGCGCCCGGCCCGTGCATGGCATGATCGGACCATGGGTGAACGAGTGGTGGCCGCGTGCGACGGGGCTTCGAAGGGAAATCCCGGACCGGCGGGCTGGGCCTGGGTCGTCGCCGACGAGAGCGAGACCCCGACCCGCTGGGAGGCGGGGCCGCTCGGCAGGGCCACCAACAACGTCGCCGAACTCACCGCTCTGGAGCGGCTGTTGGCGGCGACCGACCCCGGAGTGCCGCTCGAGATCCGGATGGACTCGCAGTACGCCATGAAGGCCGTCACCACCTGGCTGCCCGGCTGGAAGCGCAACGGCTGGAAGACCTCCGCCGGCAAGCCGGTCGCCAACCAGGACCTGGTGGTGCGCATCGACGAGCTGCTCGACGGCCGCTCGGTCGAGTTCCGCTACGTGCCCGCCCACCAGGTCGACGGCGACCCGCTGAACGACTTCGCCGACCGCGCCGCCAGCCAGGCGGCGACCGTGCAGGAACCCGCGGGCAGCGGCCTCGGCTCACCGGAGCCGCCGCCCGCGCCGGACGTCCCGCCGACCGCGCCGCGCCGCCGGTCCGCGACGGCCAAGCCACGCTCCGGCTCCGCCCGCACGCTCAAGGCCAGGTTCCCGGGCCGCTGCGTCTGCGGCCGGCCCTACGCGACCGGCGACCCCATCGCCAAGAACGCCCAGGGCTGGGGCCACCCGGAGTGCCGGGCGGTCGACGCCTGAGCGCTCCGCTGGATGCGCGGTGCTTGAGCTGCAGGCCGGTGGAGCCTGATCGCTCCTCCACTCTCGGCTTCGCTCGAGCGGGGGGTCCCCCGCTCATGGGGTTCCCCATCGCGGCGGAGCCGCATATCGATGCAGGCCCGCGCCCCTTCGGGGTGCCGGCGAATCGCACCGGACTTCCAGGGTCGTCAGGGCCGGTGTCGTCGACCTTCGTTTGCGGTGTCACAGATCGGGTGGCCGCCCGGTCATAGTTACGGATCAATCCGTTCAGTGCCGTGATGAGAAAGGTCGATCATCATGAGGGGTACCGGTCGGGGGCCAGTCTCATGGGCACGCTGTGGCTTCAGCGGGGGCCACTCGGCGAGTGGTCGTGGCCATGAGAAGCCTCGAACCGTGACGCGCGACAGGGGGACGCGTCCCCAGTCATCGAGCCCGCTGCCCGAGGACCCGGCATCGGTGGGCTTGCGCGCCCTTCCCCGTCCCGTGGCCGCGGTGGTGGGCGCCGGTGGCGTGTTCGGCGCGACGCATGTCGGTGTCGGGTACGCGCTGGAGCAGCGCGGGTTCCAGCCGGACATGATCATCGGAACCTCGGTGGGTGCCCTCAACGGGGCCATCGCGGCCGCCCACCCCGACAGGGCCGCACCATGGCTGGACAACGTGTGGACCCAGTTGCGTCGCCGTGAGGTGTATCCGCTCGGCTACCTGTACTCACGGGCCAGCGTCTTCACCGATCGCGGCCTGCGCCGACTGATCGCCCGGGCTGGGCTGCCGTCGCGGATCGAGCAGCTGGCGGTGCCGTTCACCGCGGTGGCCATGGACCTGGTCACCGGCGCTCCGGCGCTGCTCGATGAGGGAGACCTCGAGTCTGCGTTGCTGGCCACCACAGCCATTCCCGGGATCCTGCCCCCGGTGGATCGTGAGGGCCGGACGCTCGTCGACGGCGGGGTGATCGCCTATGTCCCGGTACTGGCGGCCCAGCAGGCCGGGGCGGCCAGCGTGGTGGTGCTGTCGACCGGGCCGGAGAGTTCGGAGTTGAGCCCGGTCGTCCCGCGCCGACGTGCCGGTGCGATCGCCGCCAGGGCCGGGCTGTTGCTGTTGCACCATCAGATCGAGCGTGACCTGCACGAGGTGTCCCAGCACATCCCGACCGTCGTGCTGCCCACCGGTATCGAGGCCTGGCCCGCCCCGTGGGACTTCGGGCATTCCCAGCGGCTGATCAGCACCGCGGAGCACACGGCGGGGCGCTTTCTCGACGGGCTGCGCATCAGTGGACCGGGCCTGTACCGGCTCCACGGCCCTTCGGCGACACCCGCCGACCCGGGCGAGACGTCGACTTCTTCTTCCATATCGGAGGCTGGCCTGTGAGTGCCATCGCGTTCCTCAACATCGGCATGCACGGGCACATCAACCCGACGCTGCCGGTCGTGGCCGAGCTCGTCCGGCGCGGCCACACCGTCACGTACCACACCTCGCCCGCGTTCCGTGCGGAGATCGAGGACGCCGGCGCGACCGTGTGCCTCTACCCCGGGGGTGACCAGCCGCTCCCCGATCCGCCGACGCCGATCACGCTGATGGAGGGACTCGCACGCACCGCCGTCCGCCTGCTGCCCGCGGTGCTCGCCGACCTGCGCCGCGTCCGGCCCGACCTGATCGTCCACGACAGCTCCTGTCTGTGGGGCGCCGTCGCCGCCCGCGAACTCGGGGTGCCGGCGGCGTCGTCGTACACCATGTTTGCGTTCAACCGGCATGTGCCCAGTCCCACCCGCGGCTCCTGGGACCTGTTGGCCGCGGCTGCGGACCGGCCCCGCACCCTCCAGGGCTACTTGCGGTCGCGCTGGGAGCTGCACCGCCGTTTCGACACACGTGGGCTGCCACTGCTCGATTTGTTGAACATCCGCCAGCCGCTCAATCTGGTCTACACCTCGGGGGCGTTCCAGCCTGCCGTCGAGGACTTCGACCAGTCCTACCGGTTCGTCGGCCCGAGCATCGGCGCCCGACCGGTCGACCCCTCCTTCCCGGCCGACCGGCTTGAGGACCCGGTGCTGTACGCCTCGCTGGGCACGGTGTTCAACGCCGATCCGCAGGTGCTGCGCAGTTTCGCCACCGCGCTCGCCCCGCTGGGCGGCACCGTGATCATTTCCACCGGGCAGACGGATCCCGAGGCACTGGGTCCGTTGCCGGCCAACGTGCTCACCCGCCGCTTCGTGCCGCAACCGGAGGTGCTGGCCCGCGCGGCGCTGTTCGTCACCCATGGCGGGATGAACAGCGTCAACGAGGCCATGTACGCCGGAGTTCCCATGCTGGTGGTCCCGCAGGGCGCCGACCAGCCGATGGTGGCCCGACGCATCGTCGAACTCGACGCCGGCCTGTCGATCCGTACCCAGGACGTCACCGAGCGTTCCGTGCGTGCCCTCGCCCGGCGCCTGCTCGACGACCCCCGGTTCCGGGCAGCCGGGGCCACCCTGAAGGTCGCCCAGCACGAGGCGGGGGGATATCAGCGCGCCGCCGACGAACTCGAGCGGTATCTGCAGGCGGCCGGCTCGGTCCGTCGGTCGGCTCCCGTCGATCCGCCACAGCGAGGCTGAGTGATGTCCCCCGTCGTCGTTTTCCTGTTGCTGTTCGCCGGGCTGTCGGAGGCTGCCGGACGCATCCTGCCGCTGGTAGCGCGCCGGCCTGGCATGTCCCGGACGTTGGTGGCCGGGTTGCTGCTGCCCGCCGGCCTCGTCGAGGGTGCCGTGTTCGCGCTGTGGCCGCTGACCGCGTGGACCCTGGCCGAGCTGGTGCTGTCCTCCCCACCGCCAGGCACCGGGTTGGAGTGGACGCCGAGCCTGGTCGCCCCGCTGGTGCTCGCTGCCGTCCTCGCCTTCCCGTTGCTCGGGCCCCTGCTCCACCTGCTGCTCGTTGTGGGTGTCGGGGCCGGTCTGGCCGGCCCGCTCGCAACGGCGACCGGGCTCGGCTGGTGGGGTGCCGCCGGTTGCGTGGCCGTCGCCGGGGCCGGTCTCGGTGTTGCTGTAGAGGGCGTTCGCCGTCTCGTCGTGCGGATCAGTGCGGCCCGGGTACCGGAGACGATCACATGAACGATTTCTTGCTCTGGGTCTGCGCGCTGGGGCCGGTTCTGCTCGCCGAAGGACTGCTGGCCCGCTACGAGGTCCTGGCCTACAGCGCCGGCTGGCGGGCTCCTGTCACCGAACTCCCGGAGGGCGTGCCCTATGCCCGGGGGGCGGCCCCTGACAGTCCCCCGGATGCCTACCTGGTCTACCTGGACGGCATCGGCAAACGCCGCTTCCGCGACACCCGGGACGGCGGCCAGCTGGTCAAGGCCGTGATCGCCGGAGCACCGGAGCTGCGGGTGCTGGGTCAGGTGCAGCCCTACTCGCCGCTCGCCGACCCGCTCGCCGATCGGCCGGTGTGGGCGTGGCTGCGCCATCACATCGGGCTGCTGCTGTTCCTGCACAACGTCATGCAGGTCTTCGTCGCCGCCGACCACCGGTACCGCCCCCTGTACAACCGGGCCGTCGGCTCCCAGATCGCCACGCAGCTCCGGCTCGCCGGCTACCAGCCCGACAGCGGTATCCCGGTGGTGCTGCTCAGCTACAGCGGCGGCGCCCAGGTCGCCACGGGCGCGGTCAAGGAACTGCACACCCAGCTGCGCTCCCCGCTCATGGTGATCACACTCGGTGGGTTCCACAACGGCGCCAACGACGTCACGCAAGCCGAGCACGTGCACCAACTCACCAGTGCGGGTGACCGGATCGAGCGGGTCGGCACCTGGATGTTCCCTCAGCGGTGGCGACTGTTCCGCCGCAGCGGATGGAACCGCGCCCGCCGCGCCGGGAAGGTCACCGTGCATCGGCTCGACCCGGCCACCCACCTCGGGCCGCGCAGCTACATCAGCCCGGAGGCCCGGCTGCCCGACGGCCGCAGCTACCTCGACCGCACCACCGACACCGTGATCGCGCTCATCCGCGCCCGCCACGGCGCGACCGCGGCAACGGACGACCCGTTGCAGTGAGGCGAACCAGAGGATCAGGAGGGCGCGAGCGAGTCGGGAGAGCCAGTCGGCGTAGCGGGGGGGAGCGAGGTGAGCGTCCTTGTCGGTAAGGACGCTCACCTCTGACGACGGCGAACCTGCCGGCGGTGGGGGCGGTGACGGCGGTACGGTTGTCGCCCTTGCGGGACAGGGTGATCCGGCCCAGCTCGTCCAGGGAGAAGTTCTCCGGGCCGGCGATGGTGCGCATGCCGTTCAGCGGGCGCCCGCGGCGACCTCCGCCACCGCGCCCGCCACGTCCTTGGCGGCGATCGGCTGAGGGTGGGCGGTGTCAGAAACCATCGACGAACGTGACCGTCTCGTCGAGCGGCGCCCGGCCCGTCCGGGCGTGGTCCACCGTGACGTCCTCGAACCCGATCGACATGCCACAGAAGAGGAGGAGCTCGTCCGGGGGTGACAGGACCTCCGCGACGGTCCTGTGATACTTCGCCCACGCCATCTGCGGGCAGCTGTGCAGCCCTTCGGCGCGGAGCAGCAGCATGACGGTCTGCAGATACATGCCGACGTCGGACCATTGGGCCGGGCCCATGTCGCGGTCGATGTAGCAGAACAGGGCGGCGGGTGCGCCGAAACAGTCCCAGTTCGCGGCAGCGGCCCTCTGGCGCGCCTCCAGGTCCTCGCGCGCAATACCGAGTGCGCCGTAGCGCTGCGCGCCGAAGGCGGATCGGCGCTCGCCGTAGGGGGACTTCAGCGTGGGCGGGTACTGCTCGTACTCCGGCTCGTCCCAGGGGTCGCCTGTGGCCAGGCGCTCGCCGACGTGCTTCTTGAGTTCGGCCAGGGGCGCGTCGGTCAGCACGTAGGCGTGCCACGGCTGGATGTTCGATGCGGACGGTGCCCAGGCCGCGGCGGACAGCACGCGCTCCAGCGCCTCCCTCGGGACATGCCGGTCGGTGAATCCGCGCACTGCCCGTCGGCTCGTGACCGCCTCATAGATGTCCATGATCGCCTAACTCCCATCCGCTCAACGCGCCCCTCCCCTTCTTCTCAGTTTCATATGCGATAGTATCACACAATACCGTCTCATGTTTAACTATTGTCGAGTACGGATCCTCAGCCCTTGGTTCCCCGACTCGGGTACCGCTCTTTGGAGAAAGCTCATGGCCACACTGCTGCACATCGACTCGTCCGTGTTCCCTGGCGAGGCGTCCTCGTCCCGATCCGTCGCGGATGCCTTCCGCAAGGCCTGGGAGGAGCAGCACCCGGCGGGCGCGGTGATCTACCGCGACCTCGCCGCCGACCCTGTCCCGCACATCACCGCCAGTGCCTGGTCCGCCGGTTTCGCCGCCCCGTCCGAGCACACCCCGGAGCAGTCCGCCGCGTTCGCCGCACGCGTGCAGCTCATCGAGGAGCTCGAGCAGGCGGACGCCGTCCTGATCGGCGCTCCCATGTACAACTACTCGATCCCGTCGACCCTCAAGGCGTGGCTGGACAACGTGATCATGGTCGGCCGCACCTCGGGCGAGAACCCCTCCGCCCAGGGCACCCCGGTCACCGTCGTCGCCAGCCGCGGCGGCTCCTACGCGCCCGGCACGCCGAAGGAGCCCTACGAGTACGTGCAGAACTACCTGGAGGCCGTCCTCAAGGGCATGCTCGGCCTGGACGTCGACTTCATCGTCCCGGAACTCACCCTGGCCCCCCGCACCCCGGCCATGTCCGAACTGGTCCCCCTCTACGAGGCCTCCCGCAAGCGCGCCTTCGAGGACGCGGCCGCCAAGGCCAAGGAGCTCGCGGAGCGTCTCGCCGCCTGAGCCCCATGAGGCGCAAGCGCGCCCACGCGGCGGGCAACCGTCGCGCGGGCGCGCTTACGCCTCACCGTCCGCGGGATGGGCGAACCGGGTCAGCAGATCCGTCAGCTGCTCGGACTCACCCGGCCCCAGTTCGGCAACCAGACGCTCGGCCAGCGGCTCCGCCGCCACATGAGCTGCATCGAAAAGCTCGCGTCCCTGAGGCGTGATCTCCACCGCCCGCACCCGCCGGTCCCCGGGAACGGTCTTGCGTACGGCCAGCCCTTTGCGCTCCAGGTCGTCCACGACCCGCATGATTCCCGCCTTGTCCGACCCTGTCGCCGTCGCCAGGTCCCGCTGCACCGTGGGGCCGTGGTTGACCAGCTCGATCAGCACGGCGAAATGCCGCAACTCGATGCCGAGCGGCCGGAGTGCCTCCGTCATCACCGTGACCGCGCGCCAGTGTGCCCGGCGCAGCAGCAAGCCGAGCGCGAAAGGCGATTCGTCCCCGGGGTGGTCGGTCGCACGCGAGACGGTGGTTCGGTGAGGAACGTCGGCGGTCATGAGATCACGCTACAGCCATCCGTTCATTCGATACGGTCTCGTTTGAAACCAGGTGCGGCCACGTCAGCTGCGCGGGCGTGCCGGGTGACAGACTGACGCCATGGATGAGCGTGAATTCGGCAGGTCGGATCAGCATGCGTCCGTCGTCGGCCTCGGCACCTGGCAGTTGGGTGCCGACTGGGGCGACGTCGACGACAAGGAAGCCCTCGCAGTGCTGGAGGCCGCGGCGGAGTCGGGAGTGACCTTCTTCGACACCGCCGACGTCTACGGCGACGGACGCAGCGAGCAGACCATCGCCACGTTCCTGAGCGGCCGGCCGGATCTGCATGTGCTGGTCGCGACCAAGATGGGCCGCCGCGTCGACCAGATCCCCGAGAACTACGTCCTGGACAACTTCCGCGCCTGGAACGACCGGTCCCGGCGCAACCTCGGCGTCGACCGCATCGACCTGGTCCAGCTGCACTGCCCGCCCACCCCCGTCTACTCCTCGGACGAGGTCTTCGACGCCCTGGACACCCTCGTCGAAGAGGAGCGCATCGCCGCGTACGGCGTCAGCGTGGAGACCTGCGCCGAGGCACTGACCGCGATCGCCCGCCCGAACGTGGCGAGCGTGCAGATCATCCTCAACCCGTTCCGCATGAAGCCCCTGCGCGAGGTGCTCCCGGCCGCCCGCGAGGCCGGCGTCGGCATCATCGCCCGGGTGCCGCTGGCCTCGGGCCTGCTGTCGGGCAAGTACACCAAGGACACCGTCTTCCCCGAGAACGACCACCGCACCTTCAACCGGCACGGCGAGTCCTTCGACCAGGGCGAGACCTTCTCCGGCGTCGACTACACCACCGGCGTCGAGGCCGCCGCCGAGTTCGCCGCCCTCGCCCCCGACGGGTACACCCCGGCCCAGCTGGCGCTGCGCTGGATCGTCCAGCAGCCCGGCGTGACCACGGTGATCCCCGGGGCCCGCTCGCCGGAGCAGGCCCGCGCCAACGCGGCCGCCGCCAGGCTGCCCGCCCTGCCCGACGCCACGCTCACCGCGATCCAGGACCTCTACGACCGGCGGATCAAGGACCAGGTGGAGGGCCGCTGGTAACCGCCTGTCCGGCGAGTGCCCGGGTGACCGCGGGACGACCGTACGGCGGACCGTCGGTTGCCCGGACACTTCTGGCGCGCACGGGGAACCCGGATGGGAAGGACGTCGGTCGTTCGCACCGGGAGGAACAGTGTCGATCACGGAAGGCAGTCCGAGCAGGCCCAGGGGGCGCAACGAGACCGAGGAGGAGAGGGCCGACCGCATGTGGGGGGAGCTCATCCAGGAGGTCCGCGTTGCGCAGATGGGCGTGCAGATTCTGTTCGGTTTCCTGCTCACCGTCGTGTTCACCCCCACGTACCGGACCCTGGAGGACGCGGACCAGGCGATCTACATCGTGACCGTCGTCCTGGGCGCCGCGGCGACCGGCGCACTGATCGGACCGGTCTCCCTGCACCGCCTCGTCTCCGGCCGACGGGTGAAACCGCAGGCGGTGACGTGGGCGTCCCGGCTGACCTTCGTGGGCCTTGTCCTGCTGCTCGCCACCATGACCTGCTCGCTGCTGCTCATCCTGAGGGTGGCGACCCACAACCCCTTTGTGCCGTGGCTGGTCGCCGCCGTGCTCGTGTGGTACCTGCTGTGCTGGTATGCCCTGCCGATGTGGACGCGGCACCGCCATACGAGCCGGTGAGGGACAGCGGGGCGGTGGCGCCGACCGACCGGGTTGCTCAACCACCGCCCCGCTCAGCCTCGGCGATGACCTCTGCCAGGAAGTCGTCGACGCTGAAGCGCTCCTGACCGGGGGCGACCACGTCATGGGTCCGGCGCAGGAACGCCTCGACCGCCGGGGCCCAGGCGAACACCACCGCGTGATGCCGTCCGCCGTCCGGCCGGGCGTCGCCGAAGAACTCCATGCGCAGTTCCGCCCACGCTCCCGTCGACACCGGACGGAACCGCACGTCGCCCGTTCCGACCGGCCGGCGCAGCCCGTCCTGGAGCATCTCCCGGTCCAGCCGCCACCGGGCGAGCACCCGGCCGTCGTGACTGAACACCACGGTGACGGCGAACGGGTCGTCCGCGTCGTAGCTCAGATGGGCGACCACGGGGAAGCGGTCCGTGGCGCCCGCCTGCAGTTGCATGACCAGAGTCCTGTGCACGTAGGGGTTCACGAGGGGCCTCCGAGGAGAGCGGTCCTGGAGAGCCCAGGTACCCCGTTGTACGCGTGATGCTCAGTCAAGGGCGTCGCGCAGTGCGGGCAGCAGGGTCTTCGCCGACCAGTCCAGGTAGTCCGGCTGCGACTCGCCGCCGATCTGTACCAGGGCGATCTCGGTGAACCCGGCCTCGGCGTACGGGCGTACGGCTGCGACGAAGTCCTCCGGGTCGTCACCGCAGGGGATCGAGTCGGCGACGTCGTCCGGTGTGACGAACTGGGTGGCCGACTCGAAGGAGTCCGGGTGCGGCAGCTCCGCGTTCACCTTCCAGCCGCTGCCGAACCAGCGGAACTGCGCATGCGCCCGCTTGACCGCGGTGTCGCGGACGGGGTCGTAGCAGACGGGCAACTGGCCCACGCGCGGCTTGCCCGCACCGCCGTGCCGGTCGAAGGTGTCCAGCAGCCCCGGCTTCGGTTCGGTCGCGATGACCAGGTCGGCGAGTCTGCCGGCCAGCGCGCAGGAACGTTCTCCGGAGACGGCGATGCCGATGGGCGGCGGCTCGTCGGGCAGGTCCCAGAGCCGGGCCGACTCCACGTCGAAGTGCGTGCCGCGATGGGTCACATGGCCGCCCGCGAAGAGCTCCCGGATGATCCGGACCGCTTCCTCCAGCATCTCGTGCCGCACGTCCACGGACGGCCAACCGCCGCCCACCACATGCTCGTTGAGGTTCTCACCCGACCCGAGCCCGAGCCGGAACCGGCCCTGCGACAACAGCTGCACGGTCGCCGCCTTCTGCGCGACCACCGCCGGGTGGTAGCGGAAGGTCGGGCATGTCACGTACGTCATCAGCGGGATGCGGGACGTCGCCTGCGCCGCCGCGCCCAGCACGCTCCACGCGTACGGGGAGTGCCCCTGCGAGCGCAGCCACGGAAAGTAGTGGTCCGAGGTCACCGAGAAGTCGAAGCCCGCCTCCTCGGCGCGCACCACATGGTCGACGAGCTCACGGGGACCGGCCTGTTCGGTCATCATCGTGTATCCGATTTGCACCATGAAGGGCGAGTTTCCGCGTCGGGTCGGCAGAAACGGGGGACTCACTCCGAGGGCGTCCGGAAGGTCCGCAGGAAGGTGTCCAGGGCCTGCTGGTTCTCGGCGTCCTCCCAGTCGTCGGCGGGCGTGGTCCAGCGCAGCGAGTAGCCACGGCCGCCTCCGATGAGGAAGCCGCGTCCGAAGGTGCGCACCACAGTGCCGTCGGCCTCGACGACCCACTGCATGTCGGCGGCCTCGCGCCCCTGGTAGGTCGTCGCCTGGATCTCGCCGACCCGCCGGTAGTCGTCGGCCTGCTGCTTCAGGTCCGGTTCGACGTCGTCGCGCCAGACGGCGACCGGGTCGTCGCCGACGCGTTCGCTGTAGGTCACGGCGAGCGTGCGGGGGTCGTCCGGCGCGCCGAGGACCACGCGGTACGCCAGGTCGGACACGCGGCTGGTGCGCAGCGGCTGCCAGCCGTCCGGGAGGGCGATGGAGAAGCCCTCGGGCGAGTCGTAACGGCGGAAACCCTGCGGGAGGGCCGTCGCCGGGGCCGACGGGGTCGCGGTGGTGGGCGGTGCCGTCGGGGTCGGGGTCGGGGTGGGGGTCGGGGTCGGCGCCGGTGTCGACGGCGCGGACGGGCGGTCCGTCTGCGAGGGCGCGGCCGAGGTGGGGGGACTGGGCTGTGCCCCGGACGCGGAGGTGTCGTCGTCGGGCAGCTCGCGGGTCACCGCGAGGACGGCGACGGCGACGGTGACGACGGCGAGCGCCGTCCCGGCGATCATGGTTCGTCTGCTCCACCCCGGTCCGGTGGCATGCCAGGCGGCGGCGTACGCGCGGCGCAGCCGGGGCGTCGGCGCGGCCGGCAGGGCCGCGTCGGGGTCCTCGTTCACCACTCGGGTGAGGGCCTCGCGCACCACCGGCCGGGTCAGCCGCTCCCGGGAGTCCTTGCGCAGCAGCCCCTGCACGACCTGGGTGAGGGGTCCGGCGCGCTGCGGTGAGCGCAGCGGGAGCCGGTCCACGCCCTTCAGCGTGGCCTCGGGCTGGTCCCGGTCCCGGAACGGCGGGCGCCCCTCGGCCATGGTGTAGAGGATCGCGCCGAGCGCCCACAGATCGGCCGCCGGGCCGATCCGCTCGTCACGGGCCTGCTCGGGGGAGGCGTACGAGGGTGCGGCGAGCCGCGGTGCCAGCGTCGCGCCGGCCAGTCCGAATCCGGCCACGACGACCGGGCCCTCCTCGCGGACGAACACCTGCCCGGGGCTCAGCTCGCCATGCGTGATGCCCTGACCGTGCGCCGCCTCCAGCACATCGAGCAGCTCCAGCCCGATCCGCGCCGCCCGCACATAGTTGAACGGGCCCTGCTCGGTGAGGAGTTCACCGAGCGGTGTGCCGCCCACCCACTCGGTGACCGTCCACAGCGTGCCCGCCTCCTCCACCGCGTCGACGACGGGCGCGACCCGGCCGGGGCACAGCCGCCCCATCGTCTCCGATGTGCGCATGATGCGGCCGACCGTCCGGCGCGCGCTCTCCCCGCCGAGCTCGCCCGGCAGCCCGACCTGCGTCACCAGACAGGGCCGCCCGGCCTCGACGTCCTCCCCGTACCAGCAGACCCGGTTTGTCTCGCGGTGGACGGCATCGAGGAGCCGGTACCTTCCGGCGACCAACCCGTGTGCCGAGACGTACGCCTTGCCCATGGTCATCCCTCGCTGAACGCCTGGCTGTCACCTTTGCCACTGGTACGCGGGGCGCGACGGCAGGCGTTCAACGCGGCGGGCGCATATTCGGGCGAGCCCGAAATTTTGACGATCCGTCAAAGAACGCCGAAGCGGCCCGCCCAGGTCATCACGTCGGCGGTCGACGCATTGCCCCCGCACACCACCAGACCGAGCCGGCAGCCGTCGCCGATCCGTTCCACGACCCGCCGGGCGGCGGGCAGCAGACAGCCGGCGGCCGGTTCCGTCCACACCTTGGCGTGTTCGGCGAGGTCCAGACAGCCCCGTACGGCGTCCCGGTCGGGAACCACGAGGACGTCGCTGACCAGGGCGGACACATGGTCGTACGTCAGCTGCGACACCGACGGAGCGCTGAGCGTGGTCGAGATCGACGACAGCGCGACCGGTACCGGGCCGCCCGCCCCGAGCGCCTCGGACATGGCCTCGGCGCCCTCGGTCTCCACGCCCCAGATCCGCACGTCGGGGCGGCGAGCGCGCAGGGCCGCGGCCACGCCGGCGATCAGCCCGCCGCCCCCGATGCTGACCAACACGTCGGTGACCTCGCCCGCGTCGTCGGCGAGCTCCAGCCCCACCGTGCCCTGTCCGGCGACGACCACGGGGTCGTCGAAGGGGTGCACCAGTGTCAGGCCCTCGTCCCGCAGCTCGGTCACGAGGCTGAACGCGCCGCCCATGTCGTCGGTCAGGCGCACCGTCGCACCGGTGTCGCGGGCGATCTCGACCGCCCGTGCGGGCGCCGAGCGCGGCATGACCACCGTCGCCTTCACGTCGAGGGCGGCCGCCATGACCGCGAGGGCGATCCCGTGGTTGCCGCCGCTGACCGCCACGACACCGGCGGCCCGCTCGGCCTCGCTCAGCGACAGCAGCTTGGCCGCCGCCCCGCGCGCCTTGAAGGAGCCGGTGCGTTGCAGGAGTTCCAGCTTCGCGGTCACCGGGACGCCGAGCAGTCCGGACAGGCCGGGGCTCGGCACCGTGGGGGTGCGAATGACATGTCCGGCGATCCGCTCGGCGGCGGCTTCGATGTCCGAGATGCCGATCAAGGAACTCACCCTTCCGGCGCGGCAGCGTCGGTGGTGGGGCCGCGCCGTTCTGAACCCTGACGCGGGCGCCGCCGCTGGTCAACACGGTCTCGGTGACCGGACGGCTCCCGCTACAGATCGCGCCGCACCAGGAAGTCCAGCAGCGCCCGCAGCTCGGCGACGGCCCGCGGCTGAAGCGGTACGCCCGTGAGGGCCGCGTCGGCTGCGGCGATGTGCCGGTGCGCCTCGGCCAGTGCCGCGGTACGGCCGCCCGCCTCGTCGATCAGCGCGGCCGCCTCGGCCGGGTCCCCGGCCGATTCCAGCAGCGCGGTGAGGCGGCCGGCGGCCGGATCGGGGTCCTGCAGGGCGAGCAGCACCGGGAACGTCTTCTTGCGCTCCCGCAGGTCGGCGAGCACCGGCTTGCCGGTGACGGCGGGGTCGCCCCAGATGCCCAGCACGTCGTCCAGGATCTGGAAGGCGATGCCCAGCTGCCGTCCGGCGCGGTCGAGGGTGGCCACCGCGGCCGGTGGCGCGCCGCCGAGGAGGACACCCAGGGCGAGTGCGGCGCCGAGCAGTGAGCCCGTCTTGTGCTCGGCCATCGCCCGGTACTCCGCGGGCCGCACGCGCCGCGGACCGCTCCAGGGCCGCTCGGCGAACAGCAGGTCGTCGGCCTGGCCGCGCACCAGATCGCCCAGCGCCCCGGACAGCAGACGCAGGGCGTCCGGGCCGGCCGGTGCCCCGGCGAGCGTCTCGACGGCCAGCGCGAACAGCGCGTCGCCCGCGAGGACCGCGGGGCCCGTGCCGTACGCCTTCCACACCGCGGGGCGGCGGCGCCGGGTCGCGTCGCCGTCCATGATGTCGTCGTGCAGCAGCGAGAAGGCGTGCACCAGCTCCACCGCGACCGCCGCGGGCACCCCGCACAGCCCGGGTGCGCCCGCGGCCTCGGCGCCGAGCACCGCCAGGGCCTGCCGGACCCCCTTGCCGCCCGGTGCGCCGGCCGGAGTGCCGCCCACCTCGCACCAGCCGAAGGAGTACGCGGCCATCTCGCCCACCCACGGATGCATCCGCCCGACGGCCTCCTGCAGCGTCGGCCGCACCAACTCCCGGCAGCGGAGGAGGACTTCGGGAGCCGAGGCGGGCGCCGGAACGGCCGTGTGCAGCGCCGTCACCGTACGGCCTCCAGCGTCCGGCGCGGGTCGAGACCGAGCTCCTCCTCGGCCCGGGCCACCATCTCCCGCGCATGCCGCAGCCCGATCCGCTCCAACGTCCGGGCCAGGTCGGCCAGTTCGGCCGCCGTCTCGGTGCGGTCGCGGCCCAGCCGGGCCAGGGACTTGGCCAGGCCCAGCCGGGCGAGCGCCTCCCCGCGCGGTTCGCTCATGGCGCGGAACTCGGCGAGTGCCTGCTCGTACAGGTTCCGGGCCTCGGTGTACCGCCCGGCGCGGTAGTGGACGTTGCCGCGCATCTTGTGGTTGTACGCCAGCGCACTCGTCAGGTTCATCGCGCGGCAGGTCTTCTCCGCCTCGGACAGCAGGGCCAGCGCCCGCTCCGTGTCACCGTCCCGCACGGAGACGACGTCGGCGAGCCCGCGCAGTGCCCAGGCGTGGCCGCGCCGGTCGTCGGCGCGCGCGGCGATCTGCGCCGCCTCCTCGAACAGGGCGTACGCCCGGTCGTAGGCACCGGAGTTGCGGTGCATCTGCGCGATGCCCTCCAGCGCCCACACGGTGTGCCGTGCCTCGCCGCGCCTGCGGGCCTCTGCCAGAAGCTGCTCGTGCAGCCTGCCGACGGCCTCGTAGTCGCCCTGGATGCGGCCGGTCTCGGCCAGGCCCGCCAGCGAGTAGCCACGCACCACGATGTCGTCGCCCCGCTCACCGAGTTCGGCCGCGAGCCCCAGCAGCCGCCGGGCCAGGGCGAATGCGCCGCGCTGTCGGGCCAGGGTCCCGCCGCTCCACAGCGCCCAGGCCATCGCGGCGGTGTCCCCGGCGTCCCGGGCCGCGCGGTAACTCGCCTTCCACGCCCGGTCCGCGTCCCGCACCTGTCCCAGCCGCCGGTGCGCCTCGGCGACCGCGAGGCCGCAGCGGGCCACTTCGCCCGGCTGCCCGGCCCGTTCCGCGGCCCTCAACTGCTCGGTGCCGGTGGCCAGTACGTCGACCAGTGAGGAGTTCACGGACAGGGTGGTGAGTGCGCCCTGATACTCCGGGGCGACTGCCTTGCCGTACATGGATGCCCTTCGCCGTCACGGCTGTACACACCATCTCTACACTGTGTGTATACATGGCGTGTATAGCACCTTGGAAAGAAGCCCTGGTCCCCCGGGGAGGGTCAGGGCCTCACCTGCTGTGGGTCAAGACGTGGGCGCGTGCGGCGAGGTTGCCCGTGAGGTACAGATCACGTCAGTGGCACTCAGTGCTGCTGCGCCTTGGACGGTGTCGCTTCGCTCGGCCGCACCACGACGTACCCCTCGCCCTGCAGCATCAGCTGGACGGCCTCCCCGGAACCGCCGCGCAGCATCGAGCCGATGGACTGGGAACGGTGCAGCGAGGTCTGCAGCCCCGCGGACCAGCCGACCACCGCGTCCGTGTCGACGTACACCGGGTACTGCGCCGAGACCGGGATGACCAGCGGGTTGCCGTCACACACCAGCCCGAGCCTGCCGTGCCCCGTGAAGACGCTGTTGAACAGGCCGCCGCCGGTGATCCCCGCGCCCTTCACCGTGGCGATCCGGTACGCCAACGAGGCGTCGAAGCACAGGACGTTGCGGCCGTTGACGGTGAACTCGTCGCCGGGCTCGACCTCGACGACGAAGCAGTTCTGCGCCTCGTGCGCGAACCAGGCCTCGCCCTGTCCGCGCACCGCCATGAGGGGCAGCCCCTCGCCGGTGACCGCACGCTTGAGCATGCCGCCCACGCCCTGGCCCTTGCGCTCGAACGTGAGGTTGCCGCGGTAGGCGATCATCGCGCCCTGGCGGGCGAGCATCTCGCTGTCGACGGCGTATCTGATGCACTTGGCGTTCTCGACGGTCATGCCCGGCGCCGTGGCCGGCTGCACCATGTGCTCGCTGGAAAAGAGGTCACCCTTCATGGGGGCATCCTGTCCGGAGGATGTGGTTTCGCCAAGGTCGCGGGCCGGTCGGGGTGGTGTGTCGTCAGGCGCCGAAGAGCTGGGTCCAGTACGTTCCCGCGCGGCCGCCGCCGGCGAAGCCGATCCCGATGTGGGTGAAGCCGGGCTTGAGGATGTTGGCGCGATGGCCGGGGCTGTTCATCCAGCCGGTCACGACTTCGGCGGGGGAGCGCTGACCGCAGGCGATGTTCTCGCCGATCGAGCGCCGGGTGGACCCCGCGGCGGCGGCCCGGTCCCAGGGCTGGCTCCCGTCGGGCGCGGTGTGGGAGTAGAAGTCCCGGGCCACCATGTCCGCGCTGTGCGCCTGTGCGGCCGCGGTCAGCAGGGGGTCGACGGCCAGCGGCGGCAGACCGGCCCGGGTGCGTTCACGGTTGGTGAGCTCGACGACCTCGGCCGCCGTGCGGGTCAGCTCGGCCGGGGTGAGGGGCCTGGCCCACAGGGCGGTCCAGTACGTGTCCCCGGAGCGGCCGCCGCGCACGTACGCCAGGCCGGTGTGGAGGAAGGCCGGGTCGTGCAGCGTGCGGCTGGGTCCGTCCGTGCGCAGGCAGTAGTCCACGAACTCCGCCGGCGTGCGCGGTCCGGAGACGAGATGCTCGCCGACGGTGATGTACGTGTACCCGGCGGCGGTGACGCGCTGGTGGACCGAGACGCCGTCCCGGCTCTCCACGCCGAGCCGTCCCGCCGCCGCCATGGCCGCGGCGTGTGCACGGGCCGCGGTGGTCAGGCGGGGGTCCGGGGAGACAGGCGGGGAACCCACGCGGGCACGGGCGGAGTTGACCAGACCGAGGAATCCGTCCGGGTCGGGGACGTCGCGCGCCGGGCCGGAGGGTGGTGCGGGGTGGGGCGGCGTGTCGTCCAGCACGTCGACACCGAAGTCGCGGGCCAGGCCCGCCAGTCCGTCGGAGTACCCCTGCCCGAGCGCTCGCAGCTTCCAGCCCGCACCGCGCCGGTATATCTCGGCGAGCAGCAGGACGGTCTCCTGGCCGGGGCGCGCAGGAGCGAACCGGGCCAGCGTGCGGCCGGCCGGATCCGTGACGTACAGCGTGGGGGCGGGCAGCCGGCCCAGTGCGGTGCCGGGGTCGGCGGAACTGACGACCACGGTGACCCGGGTGGCCCCGGCGCGCAGCCGCGGCGGATCGACGGTGAGCGTGTCGCCGCGCAGCCGGGCTCCCGGGGCGGCCGGCTGGTTGTAGAAGACGAAGTCGCCGTCGCCCCGGACCTTGCCGCCGTCGTCCGTGATGAGCGCGGACACGTCGAAGGGACCGGGAACCCGCACGGTCAGGGCGCCGCCCGGAAGGGGCAGATTGCCCCCGGGGACCAACTCGCTCATGGTGCCGCCCTGTTGTAGGCCGAGGTCTGGTGGGGTTGCTCGGACAACGTCCATCGTCGGACGGCGGTTCCCGGCAGGCCGGGTACCTTTGATGCGGTGATTCACCGCCGATTTTGCCTCACATGCGAAGAAGAAATGCTCTCTTCGCTGACATCTTGATGAGTTCTGCTTCTTTCATTGACAGCAGAAAATAAGGCCCCTAGGTTCTCGGCCATGCGCTCGACCTCCCCCGCCGAGACGTTCCCGGCCGCCACGCCCGCCGCTTCGCAGATCTTCACCACCGTCCTGTCCCACGGCCCTCTCACCCGCTCGGAGATGGCCGAGCGGACCGGGCTGTCCGCGGCGGCGGTGACCAAGGCGGTCCGGCCGCTGATCGAGGCCGGATACCTGGTCGAGGACACGGACGAAGAGGCCCGTCGCGCGCTCGGCCGGCCCGCGAACCCGGTACGGGTGGAAGGCGGCCGGGCCCTGTTCATCGGCGTCAAGGTGACCGGCGACGAACTCATCGGCGTCCTCACGGACCTGTGCTGCCGCATCCGCGTCGCCCGGCACGTGCCGCTGCCCGACCGTGGCCCCGAGCCGGTACTGGCGGCGATCGCGGACCTGGTACGGGAACTGCTCACCGAGGCGGACGGCTTCGGGGTACCGGTCCTCGGCCTCGGCCTCGCCGTCTCCGGTGACGTCGACCGGGCCGCCGGGGCCGTCCGCTACTCGCCCTTCCTGGAGTGGCGGGACGTGCCGCTCGCCGAACTCGCCGCCATGACGACCGGGTTGCCGGTCACCGTCGACAACGACGTACGTGCCCTGACCGTCGCCGAGCAGTGGTTCGGGGCCGGAGTGGGGCTGTCGGACTTCGCCGTGGTGACCGTCGGCGCGGGCATCGGCTGCGGCCTGGTCGTGCACGGTCAGGTGGTCGCCGGCGCGCACGGGGTGGCCGGTGAGATCGGCCATGTGGCCGTCGACCCGGCAGGCCCGCCGTGCCACTGCGGCAACCGGGGATGCGTGGAGGCGATCGCGGGGGACACGGCGATCCTCGCCGGGATCAGGGAGGCGACGGGTGTTCAGGTCGCCGACTCGGCGCAGGCACTGGCCCTCGCCCATCGCGGCGATGCCGGGGCGCGCGCGGTGTACGCGCGCGCGGGGGAGGCGATCGGCCGCGGCATCGCCACGGTGGCCAACCTCCTCGGACCCGAGCTGGTGATCATCTCCGGTGAGGGGCTGGCCGCCTACGACCTGTTCGCCGAGCAGATCCGCGACACCTTCGCCGCGGCCGCGTTCGGCTCCGCCGCCCGGTGCGACGTACGGACCCGCCCGCTGCCCTTCGAGGAGTGGGCCCGCGGCGCCGCGGCCACCGCCATCCAGAGCTTCATCACCACGGACCGGAACCAGCCCCACCCCACCCGCAGCTGAACCGACCCCCAGGAGGCACGACCCATGCGGTCATCCTCGTACTCCGTCCTGCCCGTACGCGGTCTGAGAGCCGTGGTTGTGCTGGCCCTCACCGCCGGCTTCGCGACGGCGGCACCGGCGGCCCAGGCGTCCGCCGGGACCGAAGCACCACCGCCCCTCGCGGCCAAGCCCTACATGGGCTGGTCCAGTTGGAGCATGCAGTCGTCGAAGTACCCGGGCCTCAACCCGGACGGCGACTACAGCTACCTCACCGAGGCGAACGTCCTGAAGCAGGCCGGCGCCCTCGCCAAGAAGCTGAAGCCGTACGGCTACGAGTACGTCAACATCGACGCCGGCTGGTGGATGGACTGGTCGTGGAAGCAGAACTACGACGAGTACGGCCGCCAGAAGGCCGACCCGGAGCGCTTCCCGAGCGGCATGAAGGCCGTCGCCGACCGCATCCACTCCAAGGGCCTCAAGGCCGGCATCTACCTCCCGGTCGGCCTGGAGAAGGGGGCGTACAACGACGGCAGGACGCCGATCTGGAACGCCGAGGGCTGCACCACCGCCGACATCGTGTACGACGACCTGCGCACCACCAACGGCTGGGACAGCGCGTACAAGATCGACTTCTCCGATCCCTGCGCGCAGAAGTACATCGACTCCCAGGCGCAGTTGTTCGCCGACTGGGGCTACGACTTCCTGAAGCTCGACGGCGTCGGCCCCGGCTCCTTCAAGAGCGGCGACCAGTACAACAACGTCGCCGACGTGGCCGCCTGGCAGCAGGCCATCGCCACCGCCGGCCGCCCGATCCACCTGGAGCTGTCCTGGTCCCTGGACTACGGGCACGTCGGGGACTGGAAGAAGTACTCCAACGGCTGGCGTATCGACACCGACGTCGAGTGCTACTGCAACACCCTGGTCAGCTGGGAGAACTCGGTCGTCGACCGCTGGTACGACGCCCCGGCCTGGACCGACCACGCCGGCCCCGGCGGCTGGAACGACCTCGACTCGCTCGACGTCGGCAACGGTGAGATGGACGGCCTCACCAAGGCCGAGCGGCAGAGCTACGCCACCCTCTGGGCCATCGCCAAGTCCCCGCTCTACACCGGCGACGACATCACCAAGCTGGACTCCTACGGCCTCTCCCTGCTGACCAACCGCGAGGTCATCGCGATCAACCAGGGCGACACCCCGCCCGCCGAGCCGGTCACCCCGTCCGACCCGCAGCAGGTGTGGGCGGCGAAGAACCCCGACGGCACGTACACGGTCGCACTGTTCAACCTGGCCGACTCCCCGGCCGCGGTGAGCGCGAACTGGGCCACCCTCGGTTTCACCGGCAAGGCCTCGGTACGCGACCTGTGGAACAAGGAGAACCTCGGCACCTACACCAACAAGATCACTCAGGCGCTGCCCGCCCACGGCTCCCGTCTGTTCACCGTCACCCCGCGCGGCACCGCCCTGACCTCCACCGCCTACGAGGCCGAGGCCTCGGCCAACACCCTGAGCGGCAACGCCTCGGTCGCCGACTGCTCCGCCTGCTCCGACGGCCGCAAGGTCGGCAACCTCTACACCGGCGGCAAGCTCACCGTCAACGACGTCGTCGTCGCCAAGGCCGGCACCTACCAGGTCAAGGTCGCCTACATCAGCGGTGACTCCCGCTCGGCCGACATCTCCGCCAACGGCGGCGGCGCCACCCGTCACAAGTTCCCGTCCACCGGCGACTGGGGGACGGTGAACAGCGTCTACGTACCCGTGACGCTCAAGGCGGGCACCAACACGATCACCTTCGACAGCGGTTCGGGCTACGCGCCGGACATCGACCGGATCGACGTACCGAAGTCCTCCTCCTGACCCTCCCCGGGGGCCCGGCCCTGCGCCGGGCCCCCGCCCCCGACGTTTTCCGGAGCCGCACATGAACCCGCGCTCTCCCGACCCCAGCAGAAGAACCCTGCTCTCCCTCGCCACGACGGGCTCGCTCGCCGCCGCCCTCGGCGGCCTGCCCGCCTTCACCGCGTCCGCGGCCCCGCAGCGCCCCGCCACCTCGCCGCTCCTCACCGGTTCGGCCCGTAACGAACTGTGGTGGCAGGCCCCCGGCGACGAGGGCTCGCTGATCGAACAGGGCCTGCCGGTCGGCAACGGCCGCCTCGGCGCCCTCGCGAGCAACGATCCCGGCCGCGAACTGCTGCTCATCACCGACGCCACCATGTGGACCGGCGGCCTCAACGACACCCTGGACGCGGACGGCCAGTTCCCCTACGGCCGCGCCGACTTCGGCTCCTTCACCCTGCTCGCCCGGCTGACGGTCGACATCCCCGACCACGACCTGTCCGCCGTCTCCGGCTACCGTCGTACCCTCGACCTCTCCCAGGGCGTGGTCACCAGCTCCTACGTCCGCTCCGGCGTCACCTACAGCCGGCAGATCTTCGCCAGCCGGCCCGACGACGTGATCGTCCTGCACTTCACGCAGAGCGGCGGCGGCCGGTACACCGGCTCCGTCACCCTCGGCGGCACGCACGGCGAGAAGCCTTCGCATGCCGAGTCGTTCGGGGCCGCCCTGGCCAACGGGCTGCGCTACGGCGCCGCCGTCAAGGCCTACGGCACCGGCGGCAAGGTCGCCGTGAACGGCACACGGATCGACTTCTCCGGATGCAGGAACCTCACGGTGGTGGTCAGCGGCGGCACGAACTACGCGCCCGACGCGAAGGCCGACTACCGCAACCCCTCCCTCGACCCCGAGCAACTGGCCCGCACGAAGGTCCGCAACGCCGCCCGGCACTCGGCCGACACCCTGCTGCGCACGCACGTCGCCGACTACCGCGCCCTCTATGACCAGCTCGGCCTCTCGCTCGGCACCTCCACGGCCGCCCAGCGCGAACTGGACACCTGGGAACGCCTCAAGGCCCGCGCGCGCGACGGCGTGCCCGACCCCGAACTGGAGGCCGCCTACCTCCAGTTCGGCCGCTACCTGATGATCTCCGGATCGCGCGGCAGCCTGCCGCTGAACCTGCAGGGGCTGTGGCTCGACGGCAATGACCCGGACTGGATGGGCGACTACCACACGGACATCAACATCCAGATGAACTACTGGATGGCCGACCGCGCCGGCCTGTCCCAGTGCTTCGACGCCTTCACCGACTACTGCCTCGACCAGCTCCCGTCCTGGACCGACCTCACCCGGAGGCTGTTCAACGACCCGCACAACCGCTACCGCAACTCCACGGGGAAGATCGCCGGCTGGACCGTCGCCATCTCCACCAACATCCACGGCGGAAACGGGTGGTGGTGGCACCCCGCGGGCAACGCCTGGCTGAGCAACAGCCTCTACGAGCACTACGAGTACACCCGGTCGCGAGAGCATCTGACGAAGATCTACCCGCTCCTCAAGGGCGCCTGCGAGTTCTGGGAGGCCCGGCTGCTCACCACGACGCTCCCCGGCACCTCGACGGAGGTGCTCATCGCCGACAGCGACTGGTCGCCGGAGCACGGCCCGCTCGACGCCAAGGGCATCACCTACGCCCAGGAGCTGGTGTGGGCGCTGTTCGGCAACTTCTGCGCCGCGTCCGCCGAGTTGAAGAAGGACACCGGCTATGCCGACACGATCGCCGGCCTGCGCAGGAAGCTGTACCTGCCGCAGGTGAGCCCGAAGACGGGCTGGCTCGAGGAGTGGATGTCGCCGGACAACCTGGGCGAGACGACCCACCGGCACCTGTCCGGACTGGTCGGGCTGTTCCCCGGTGACCGCATCCGCCCCGACGGCTCCACCCCGAAGGACATCGTCGACGGCGCCACCGCCCAGCTCACCGCCCGCGGCATGGAGAGCTTCGGCTGGGCGAACGCCTGGCGCAGCCTGTGCTGGGCCCGTCTGAAGAACGCGGAGAACGCCTACCGGCTCATCGTGAACAACCTCCGCCCGTCGACCGGCGGCAGCAACGGCACCGCGTTCAACCTCTTCGACATCTACGAGGTGGAACAGGGCCGCGGCATCTTCCAGATCGACGCCAACTTCGGCACCCCGGCCGCCATGATCGAGATGCTCCTCTACTCCCGCCCCGGCCATCTGGAACTCCTCCCCGCCCTCCCCGACGCCTGGGCCGCGTCCGGTCACGTCACGGGCGTCGCCGCGCGCGGCGGTTTCGTGGTGGATCTCGACTGGCGGGACGGGAAACCGGCCTCGGCCCGGATCCGCAGCGTCGGCGGCCGGACCACGACCGTGGCGTACGCGGGCGTCCACCGCACGGTCACACTCGAACCCGGCGAGTCCGTCACGCTGCGGGACTTCGCCCGATGACCGTCCGGTTCGCCCGACCGGGCGGCCTGATCGCGGTCCTGGCCGTCGCCGTCGCCGTCGCCCTCCAGGGCACGCCGACGGCGGCGCAGGCGGCGACGACCAGGCATGACGTCGTCACCTGGGGCGCCAGTGCCGACCGCATGGGCGAGGGAACCCCCGACCGCAGCTACCGGCTCGTCGTACGCACCAGCGTCGGCGGCGACGACCTGCGCATCCGGCTCTCCAACGCCTTCGGGGACCGGCCGGTGACCTTCGACAGCGTCTACGCCGGTGTGCGGCGGACGGGCGCCGAGCTGGTACCCGGCAGCAACCGGCGGCTGACCTTCGACGGCGCGCGCTCCGTCACCGTCCCCGCGGGCGCCACCGCCTACAGCGACCCGCTGCCCGGCCGGCTGCCCGCCGCGACGGACCTGGTGATCAGCCTGCACAGTCCGGACGCGGCAGGACCGGCGACCGGCCACTGGATGGCCATGCAGACGTCGTACGCGGCCCAGGGCGACCACACCGCCGAGGAGGGCGCCGCCAACTGGACGGACACCGTCGGCTCCTGGTTCTACCTAGACGCCGTCACCGTCCGCACGAGCGCGTCGACCGGCGCGGTCGTCGCGCTCGGTGACTCCATCACGGACGGCTGGCAGTCCAGCACCGACCTGAACCGGCGCTGGCCCGACTATCTCGCCCGCCGACTGCGGGCCGCGTCCGGTACGACCGTCAAGGGTGTGGCCAACGAAGGGATCTCCGGCAACAAGGTCCTGGCCGACGGCGCCGGGCAGAGCGCCCTCAACCGGCTGGACCGCGACGTCCTGTCCCACCCCGGTGTGCGGACCGTGTTCCTCTTCGAGGGCGTCAACGACATCAAGGCCCACACCGGCGTGACCGCCGAGGATCTCATCGCCGGCTACCGCGAGATCCTCGACCGGGCGCACGCGGCGGGCAAGTGTGTCGTCGGCGCCACCGTCGGGCCCTTCAAGGGCTGGTACGAATGGGATCCGGCCGCCGAAGCCGTACGTCAGGAGGTCAATGCGTTCATCCGGAACAGCGGGGAGTTCGACGCGGTCACCGACTTCGACCGCATCCTGCGCAACCCCTACGACCCCGAGCGCATCCTCCCGTTCTTCGACAACGGCGACCACCTGCACCCCAACGACAAGGGGATGCAGGCGCTCGCCGACGCCGTCGACATCGAGCGCCTGGACTGCGCGCCGGGGTAGTTCACAGGGCGCCGTCGGCTGCCCGGCTCAGCGCAACGTCCTCGCCCAGTCCGCCGGAACCCGTCCCGCGGGACCCGGCGTCGGCTGGTCCAGGGGGTGGCTCTCCGGCGGGGCCAGGTCGGGGCCGGACTCGTACATCTCGTTCGTCGCGAAGTTCCAGAACCACTCCTCGCCCGGCTCGAAACTCCGCATCACGGGGTGCCCGGTGGCCTCGTAGTGCGCGGTGGCGTGCTTGGCGGGGGAGGAGTCGCAGCAGCCGATGTGGCCGCACTGGGCACAGCGCCGCAGATGGAACCACCACCCGCCGACCTCGTCGCACTCCCCGCAGCCCGTACCGCTGGGCGGGATGGTCGGGTCGATTCCGGTGTCACTGGTCATGCCGACTCCTCGGGGGCCGTTTCGTCGTCCGTGGCGGTGAGCGGAAGGAGCACCTGGAAACGCGTGTCGCCCGGCACCGACTCGACCTGGAGGCTGCCGTGGTGCTTGTTGACGACGATCCGCCAGGAGATGTCCAGGCCGAGCCCGGTGCCCTCGCCCACCGGCTTGGTGGTGAAGAAGGGGTCGAAGATACGGTTCCGGATCTCCGGCGGCACGCCGGGCCCCGTGTCGCGGAACTCCACCAGCATCCGGTCGTGGTCGAGCGCCGTCCGCACCGTCAACGTCCCGTGGCCGCCTGCGCTGTTGATGGCGGAGACCGCGTTGTCGATCAGGTTGGTCCACACCTGGTTGAGCTCCGCCGGGTAGGCGGGGACCTTCGGGAGCGTACGGTCGTAGTCCTTGACGACCTTGATCTGCTGTCCGATCTTTCCCGACAGCATCAGCAGCGTGCTGTCGAGGAGTTCGTGCACGTCGGCCATCCGGTACGGGGCGCGGTCGAGCTGCGAGTACTGCTTCGCCGCGTCCACGAGGTGGGAGATGCGGGTGGTGGAGTCCTCGATCTCGTCCATCAGCAGCTCGGTCTCGACCGTGTAGTTGAGCCACCCGACCGCTCCGGGGAGGATCTCCTCGTCGACGGCCGCCGCGACCTGGTCCAGCCAGTCGATGTCCAGTCCGGCCTGCACGAAGGTGGGCGCGAGCCGCCAGCCGTCCTGGATGCCGTGGTCGTCGAGCCAGTCGGTGAGGGCGTCCTCGCGGTCCGCCGCCTCCAGCGGGCTCAGCGTCGGTGCCTTGGCGACCAGTTCGGCCGTGCGGTCCTGGATCTCGATGAGATGCGCCAGCTGCTCGCGCGGAAACGGGCCCGAGGCGATGATGCTGAGCTTGTGCCGCATCTTCGCCACCCGCTCGCGCAGGGTCGAGGTCGCCCGTACGGCCGCCGCGGCGGGGTTGTTGAGTTCGTGGGTGAGCCCGGCGGACAACGAGCCGAGCGCCAGCAGCCGTTCGCGCTGCCCGATCATCCGCTGGGTGTTCTTCGAGCCGAAGAAGAGCCCCTCCAGGAGATGGACCGCCATGGGGAACCACTCCCGCATGATGCTCGCGAACGTGTCCGCGGGCACCACGAAGAACCGAGTCGGCTCCGTCACGCGCATCGAGTTGTTGTAGACCTGCCGCACCCGGTCGCCGAGATACGCCTGCATGGCCCCGGCGTACACCCCGGGCTGGGAGGTCCGGGTGACCTCGACGTCGTCGGCGCCGACCCGCCGGGACAGCACGACCGTGCCCTCGATCATCACGTAGAAGCAGGTGGCGGGCTCGCCCTCGGTGTACACCGGACCGGGTTCGAACCCCTCCACGCGTCCCGCGGCACACAGCCGTCCGAGTTGTTCGGGGCTCAGCTTCTCGAACAGGAACAGTGAGCCGATCTCCCGGGGGTTGCACGGCAGGAGCTGCCCGCTCATGACTGCTCCAGGTAACGGTGGACGAGCATCACGGCCATGGCTCCCTCTCCGACGGCGGACGCGACGCGCTTGGCGGACTCGGCGCGTGCGTCGCCCGCCACGAACACGCCGGGAATGTTGGTCTCCAGGTGGTACGGCGGCCGGTCCAGCTCCCAGTCCGCGGGCGGCCGCCCGTCCGGCGTGAGGTCGGGGCCGGCCAGGATGAACCCGCGTTCGTCGCGCAGCACCGTGCCGTCCAGCCAGTCGGTCAGCGGGGCCGCGCCGATGAACACGAACAGCCACTGCGCGTCGACGAGTTCGGTCTGCCCGGTCGCCGCGTCGCGCAGCGTCAGCTGCTCCAGGTGGTCGGAGCCGTGCGCGGCCTCGACGGCGGTGCCGCAGCGCACCGAGATGTTCGGTGCCTCCTCGATCTGCTGGACCAGGTAGTACGACATCGACGCCGACAGCGACTCCCCGCGCACCAGGAGGGTCACCGACTTGGCGCCCCGGGCCAGGTACATCGCCGCCTGCCCTGCGGAGTTGGCGCCGCCCACGATGTACACGTCGTGGCCCTGGCAGGAGGCGGCCTCGGTCAGCGCCGATCCGTAGAACACCCCGCAGCCGTTCAGCTCGTCCACGCCCGGCGCGGGGAGCTCCCGGTAGGACACGCCGGTCGCCAGGATCACGCTGTGCGCGGCGATCGCCGAGCCGTCGGAGAACCGTACGACCCGCGCGGCGCCGTTGATCTCCAGCCCGGTCACCTCGCGCGCGGTGAGGATCTCGGCGCCGAACTTCGCCGCCTGCCGCCGGGCCCGGTCGGTGAGCTGCGCGCCCGACACCCCGTCGGGGAAGCCGAGGTAGTTCTCGATGCGTGAGCTCTGGCCGGCCTGCCCGCCGGTCGCGGACCGCTCCACGAGCACCGTCCGCAGCCCTTCCGAGGCCCCGTACACGGCCGCGCCGAGACCGGCCGGGCCGCCGCCGATGACGACCAGATCGTAGAAGTCGGCCGTCGGTGTCGTCGCCAGCCCCACCCGGGCGGCGAGTTCGGGCGCCTCGGGCGCGACCAGCGGAGTGCCGTCCGGGGTGATCACCAGCGGCAGCCGCTGCCCGTCCGCGCCGGCGGCGGCCAGCAGCCGCCGGCCCTCGGGCTCTTCGGCCGAGTACCAGCGGTACGGCACCTGGTTGCGGGCCAGGAACTCCCGGACGTCCGACGAGCGCGCCGACCAGCGGTGCCCGACGACCTTCGTGCTGGGCACGGGCCGGTAGTCGCTGCAGCGCCACGCCTGGATCAGGTCGTCCAGCACCGGGTACAGCTTCTCCTCGGGCGGATCCCACGGCTTGAGCAGATAGTGGTCGAGATCCACGACGTTGATCGCGTCGATCGCCGCGTTCGTGTCCGCGTACGCGGTCAGCAGCACCCGCCGCGCGCCCGGATACACGTCCAGGGCCTGTTCGAGGAACTCGATGCCGTTCATCTGCGGCATGCGGTAGTCGGCCAGGATCACGGCGACCAGGTCGCCGCGCAGCTTCAGCTCCCGCAGCGCCTCGAGCGCGGACTCGCCGGACTCCGCGCGCACGATCCGGTACGACTCGCCGTAGCGCCGCCTCAGGTCCCGGGCGACGGCACGGGAGACTCCAGGGTCGTCGTCCACGGTCATGATGACGGTCCGCGCTGTGTCGGCGGCCTGTGCCATACGTCTCCCACCCCGAGTGGTCGGAATCAGGGCACGGCGTCCCCTTCGTCACCGCGCCGGCTCAGCCCATCGTATGTTCGATCGCCCCGCTGCGCGCTGCTGTGCCGCGGGCCCGCCGCTCGTCAGCGCTGTGTGCTCCCCTGCGAGGCTCATGCCGGCAGCGTAGGGAACACTGAAACCCGACGATGTGATCGCGACACGAGGAGGCAGCCGCATGACGCGCCCGATCACGGCAGGGGTCGACGGATCGGAGGAGAGCCTCGCGGCGCTGGCCTGGGCCGGACGCGAAGCCGTCCGCCGCGGGCTGGCGCTGCGCGTGGTGCACGCCTGGCGGTACGAGCCGCACGCGGCGGTGGAGGGGGACCGGGAGACCCAGGCCCAGTGGGTGCGCGACAGCGTGGCCGGCGCCGTCCGGACCGTCACCGAGCGGCACCCCGGCCTGGACGTGTCCGCCGACGTCCTGGAGGGCGACGCCGTCGACACGCTGGTCGCCGCGGCGGCCGAGGCCGAGCTGCTGGTGCTCGGCTCGCGCGGCCACGGCCGGGTCGTCGGCTTTCTGCTGGGCTCCGTCGGCCAGCAGGTGATCGCCGCGACCACCCGCCCGGTGGTGCTGGTGAGGTCCGGGGACCGGCCCGCGGCCGAGGTGGCCGGCCGTGAGGTCGTCGTCGGTCAGGAGGGCGGCCCGGAGGACAGCGCCGCCGCGCTGGGGTTCGCGTTCGAGACGGCCGCGGCGCGCGGGGCGACCGTCCGCGCGGTGCGGGCCTGGACGCTGCCGCCCATGTTCGCCTACAGCCCCGGCTCGCTCCACCTGCTCGACGAGGCCGGCGGCCCCGAGCCGTTCGAGAAGAAGGCGCTGGCCGAGGCGGTGCAGCCGTGGCGGGACCGGTTCCCGGACGTTCCGGTGGTCGAGCACGTGGAGATGGGCAGCGCCGGTCAGGTGCTGCTGTCGATGGCGGGGCGGGCCCAGCTGATGGTCGTCGGCCGCCGTGCCCGCCGTACCGCCGTCGGTGCCCGGATCGGCTCGGTCGCCCATGGCGTCCTGCACCACGCGGACTGCCCGGTGGCCGTGGTCCCGCCCGCCTGAGTCACTCCGACGCGGCGGGCCGAACCGTCTGCCGCGCGTGGGGGAGGATGTTCCTGACGTAGTCCTCGACGGCCATGTCGAGGCCGATGTCGTGCTGGGCCCGCTCGGACAGGTACCAGCGGTGCTCGAGCAGCTGGTGGTAGATCTCGGCCGGGTCCATGCCGCCGCGCAGCTCCGGCGGCACCGCACGCACGGTGGGCCGGAACACCTCGCGCACCCAACGGTGGGCGAGCACCTCCGGGCGGGCCGCAAGGGGGTCGCCCGGCGCGTGGTCGTCCTGGGTGGCCATCCAGCTCTCCAGGTCGTTCAGCAGGCGGCGGGCCTGGTTCTCCTCGGTGTCCAGGCCGGTCAGCCGCAGCAGTTGCCGCTGGTGATGGCCCGCGTCGACGACCTTCGGAACGAAGGTGACCGTGTCGCCGTTCGAGGAGTGCTCGATCTGCATCTCGGCCACGTCGAAACCGAGGTCGTTGAGGCGGCGTATCCGGCGCTCTATGTAGTGGTACTTGCCCGCCGGGTAGACGGAGGTGCGGGTCAGTTCCTTCCACAGGTCCTCGTAGCGGGCGCAGATCCCGGCGCCGAACTCGACCGGGTCGACGGAGGGGTGCAGCGCCCCCGACGCCTCCAGGTCGAGGAGTTCGCCGCTGATGTTGACGCGGGCGAGGTCCAGGTCGTAGTCGCGCTGCCCGGAGCTCAGCTGCGGGTGCAGTTCGCCGGTCTCGGCGTCGACCAGATACGCGGCGTACGCGCCGGCGTCCCGTCGGAACAGCGTGTTCGACAGCGAGCAGTCGCCCCAGGCGAACCCGGCCAGGTGCAGCCGCACCAGCAGCACCGCCAGCGCGTCCGTCAGCCGGTGCATGGTCGCCGGGCGCATGGTCGTCTCGAACATCGAGCGGTACGGCATCGAGCCGTTCAGGTGCCGGGTGATCAGCACCGACTCCAGCGGGCCGCCGTCCGCGTCGCTGCGGCCGGTGACCACGGCCAGCGGGTCCACCGCGGGGATGCCGAGGCGGTCCAGGTCGCGCAGCAGCTCGTACTCGCGCAGAGCGGGGCGCTCGGCGAGCTCCTTGACGGCGACCACCTCGCCGCCCGCCCGGGCGTAGCGCACCACGTGGCGGGAGATGCCGCGGGGCAGCGGGACGAGGTGGTCCTCCGGCCACTCCTCCAGCGGCAGGTGCCACGGCAGCTCGAGCAGGAGGGCGGGGTGCTCCGGATTGGTGGCGCTGATCTGCAATGCCATGGCCCGACCCTAGACGGCCCGCTCCCTGGCCTGTCGGGCGGCGTCCCGCACCGGGCCTCGGTGGACCGGCCCGTGCCCGGGCGCCAGCACATCGGCGTCCAGCCCGTCGAACAGCTCCAGCGAGGCCAGGGCCCGGGCGCGCTCGTGATGGAACATGTCGGGCAGCAGCTGCGGACCCTTCGGTCGCGCCGTGGGGTGTCCGCTGACCAGGGCGTCACCGGAGATCAGCACCCCGGCGTCCGGCAGGTGGAACGCACAGTGGCCGAGGGTGTGGCCGGGCGTGTGGACGGGCACGGGACGCCCCGGCAGGTCCAGCGGGCCCGCCGTGGGGAAGGGCCGGGGCGAGGTCACCGGGTTGTGGGCGGTGCCCCCGGAGCGGATCGCGTGCACCGCCCACGGCAGCACGCCCGGCCGCCAGCCGTTGCGCAGCACCCGGCCGACGGACACCTGGTGCTGGAAGTCCCGGCGCGCGTGCGGCACTTCGGCCTCGTGCAGGTACACCGGCGTGCCGTAGGTGGTGCTCAGGTACTGAGCGGATCCCAGATGGTCGTTGTGGGCGTGGGTGATGAGCACGGCCGCCACCGCCTGAGGCGAACTCCCCACCTGGGCAAGGGAGTCGAGGACCTCCTGGCGGTCCCCGGGATATCCGGTGTCGACCAGCGTGACGGCGTCCCCCTCGCGGAGGATCACCCAGTTGGTGTTGCTGCCGTGCACCAGGTAGGTGCCGTCGGCAACTTGCTGGACATCTGTCCGCATGATCGTCCCGCATGGTGAGGTCCGCGCCCGACGAGGACAGCAAAGCGGATCACGAGGCCGGCCTCTGCGGAGGGTGCCCCTTGCCCACGGGGCCTGCCCAGCCGCGCCGTACTCAGTTCACGCCGTGCGGGCGGAACTGGATGCTGATGCGCGGCCCCGCGGCCCGCGTGGTCTTCGGCACGCAGTGCTCCCATGTCCGCTGACACGAACCGCCCATCACGATGAGGTCGCCGTGGCCCAAGGGGCGCCGTACGGTGTCGCCGCCCCGCATCGGACGCAGCAGGAGGTCCCGGGGAGCGCCCACGGACAGGATGGCGACCATGGTGTCCTCGCGCGCGCCCCGGCCGATCCGGTCACCGTGCCAGGCGACACTGTCCCGTCCGTCGCGGTAGTGGCAGAGCCCGGCCGTGACGAACGGCTCGCCCAGCTCGTCGGCGTAGTGCGCGGTGAGCGCGTCGCGCGCCTCGGTGAGCACCGGGTGCGGCAGCGGGTCGCCCGCCTTGCAGTACGCCAGCAGCCTGGGTACGTCGACCACGTGGTCGTACATCGCGCGGCGCTCGGCCCGCCATGGCACCTCGGCCGCCAGCTGTTCGAACAGCGCGTCGGACCCGCTCAGCCAGCCGGGCAGCACGTCGATCCAGGCGCCGGAGCCGAGCTCGGTGCGGCGCAGGCCGTCGAGGGAGCCGAGCCGGAGCTCGTCGGTCTGGTCGAAGAGCGAACCCTGGAGGTGCATGGCCATGGCTCCAGCGTACCGTTGATTCGAATGTATGTTCCATTGGCGTGACGGGCTGAACTGACGCCGTCCCGGCCCTTTGGATACATTCCCGTATCGGATACATTCGTGTATCGAACGGAGGGGCGGACATGGTGGCGGAGGGAACGACCGGGCGCGTGACCAGGCGCCGCGTCCGCACGCGCGCCAACCTCCTGGACGCCGCGTTCGAGGTGTTCGCGGCCAAGGGGTTCGGGCGGGTCTCGATCGAGGAGGTGTGCGAGGCCGCCGGCTACAGCCGCGGTGCCTTCTACTCGAACTTCGCCAGCCTGGACGAGCTGTTCTTCGCCCTCTACCGGCAGCGGGCCGACCTCATCGCCGAGCAGGTCTCCGGGGCGCTCGCCCTGGACGGACCGGACCTCGACGTGCCCGCCGCCGTCGACCGGGTCACCGAGGTGCTGCTCCTCGACCTGGACTGGCTCCTGGTCAAGACGGACTTCCTCGTGCACGCCGCCCGTGACCCGGCCGTCGCGCAGACCCTCCTGGAGCACCGGGCCCGGCTGCGCGGGGCCATCGCGCAGCGGCTCGCCCGCGCCGTCCGGGGCCACACCGCACTGCCCGCCGTACTCGGCGACATCGACGCCGCCGCCCACGCGGTGGTCGCCGCCTACGACGGAGTCACCACCCAACTGCTGCTGGACAAGGACGTCGAGCATGCGCGCGGGTGGCTCAAGCAGCTGCTCACCGCGCTGCTGACCGACGGCAGCGGCACACCCGAACTGAGACCCCAATGAGAAGGGCAACGGTCCCCATGGACGCCACGGACGCGGACGTCATCGTCGTCGGAGCCGGTCTCGCAGGCCTGGTCGCGGCGCACGAACTCACCAGCCGGGGCCGCAGGGTCGCCCTGGTGGACCAGGAGAACGCCGCCAACCTCGGCGGCCAGGCCTTCTGGTCCTTCGGCGGGCTGTTCCTCGTCGACTCCCCGGAGCAGCGCCGGCTGGGCGTCAAGGACTCCCTCGACCTGGCCTGGAACGACTGGCAGGGCAGCGCCGGGTTCGACCGGCTGGACGACGAGGACTCCTGGGCGGTGCGCTGGGCCCGCGCCTACGTCGAGTTCGCGGCCGGCGAGAAGCGGTCCTGGCTGGAGGGGCACGGCATCAAGTTCCTGCCGACGGTCGGCTGGGCCGAGCGCGGCGACCTGCGCGCCGACGGACACGGCAACTCCGTACCCCGCTTCCACATCGCATGGGGCACCGGCACAGGGGTCGTCGAGCCGTTCGTCCGGTACGCCGAGCAGGCCGCGCGCGACGGACTGCTCACCTTCCACCACCGGCACCGGGTCGACGAGCTCGTCATCGAGGACGGCGCGGCACGCGGGGTGCGCGGCACGGTACTCGCCGCCGACGACTCGCCCCGCGGCGTCGCCTCCAACCGTGACCGCGTCGGCGAGTTCGAACTCACCGCCCAGGCCGTGGTCGTCACCACCGGCGGCATCGGCGCCGACCACGACATCGTCCGCCGCTACTGGCCCGAGCGGCTCGGTACGCCGCCCGCCGAGATGGTCACCGGCGTCCCCGCGTACGTCGACGGGCGGATGCTCGACATCAGTGCGGAGGCGGGCGTACGGCTGGTCAACCGCGACCGCATGTGGCACTACACCGAGGGCCTGCAGAACTGGGACCCGATCTGGCCCGGCCACGGCATCCGCATCCTGCCCGGACCGTCCTCGATGTGGTTCGACGCCCTCGGCCGCCGCCTGCCCGAACCGTGCCTGCCCGGATACGACACCCTCAGCACCCTGAAGTACCTGCGGACCACCGAGGACATCGCCGGGTACGACCACTCCTGGTTCATCCTCACCCAGAAGATCATCGAGAAGGAGTTCGCGCTGTCGGGCTCCGAGCAGAACCCCGACATCACCGCCAAGGACCGCAAGGCGTTCCTGCGTGACCGTGTGCTGGGCAAGGGCGCGCCCGGCCCGGTGGCGGCCTTCCTGCGCAACGGCGCCGACTTCGTGACCGCGCCCGACCTCGAACAGCTCGTCGTCAAGATGAACGGTCTGACCGACAAGCCGCTCCTCGACGCGGCCGCGCTCCGCCGCCAGATCGAGGCCCGCGATCTGCAGATCGCCAACCCCTACAGCAAGGACGCCCAGGTGCAGGGCATGCGCAACGCCCGCCGCTACATCGGCGACCGCCTCGGCCGGGTCGCCACTCCGCACCGCATCCTCGACCCCGGGGCCGGACCGCTGATCGGCGTCAAGCTGCACGTCCTGACCCGCAAGACCCTCGGCGGCATCCAGACCGACCTCGACTCGCGCGCCCTGGGCGTCGACGGACAGCCGATCGACGGTCTGTACGCGGCGGGCGAGGTGGCCGGCTTCGGCGGTGGCGGCGTGCACGGCTACAACGCGCTGGAGGGCACCTTCCTCGGCGGCTGCCTCTTCTCGGGGCGTGCGGCGGGCCGGGCGGCCGCACGGCAGACCGCCTGAGGCACACCGACGGCCCGCCTCCTCATGCCTGAAGGAGGCGGGCCAGCACCGCCGCGTGGCTCTGCTCCGGGGACTTGGCGGCGGTCAGCAGCGTCACCGTCGCCTTGCGTGCCGACGCGCGCAGCCCGTCGAGGAGCTCGGCCGCCTCGGGCTCGGCCAGCTCGGCCTCGTAGCGGCGCGCGAACTCCTCGTACGACCCCTCGCCTGCGTGGTACCAGCGGCGCAGTTCGGTGGACGGGGTGAGGGCCTTCGGCCACTCGTCCACGCGTGCCGCGTCCTTTGCCAGGCCGCGCGGCCAGAGGCGGTCGACCAGGACGCGCACGCCGTCCTCGGCTTCCGGCGGTTCGTAGACGCGGCGCACACGGACACTCACGATCGGGGCCTTTCTCGTGGCGGCTCGTGCCGGGAGCGTACGCCGGCGGGTGGCAGCAGCCGTGGAACCCGGGGGTGGATCTGTTGGCCGTCGGCTGCGGTTGAGTGGTGGTCGTTGCGCACGGCGACGTGGTCTTTTCGGGTGGTGGACGTGTGGGCGGGGTGCGGAGGTGGCGGCTCCGTTCGTGGTGACCGGTCCCTCGGGAGTGGCGATCCGCGACCGGATCAAGGGGCTCACGCCCGAGGACGAGATGGTGCTGCGGCCGGCCGGCGACCACCGCAGCGGACGCTGACCCCCTGGGGCGGGGGCTCCTCAGCGCGGGCGCAGGGTTTGCGCGGCCGTGGCCGTCACGGCGTCCGCCACCGCCGCGAGGGCGGGTGAGTCCAGTTTCCACTGCTGCCAGTACAGCGGGACGTCCACCGCGCGGTCGGGGGCGAGCTGGACCAGCCGGCCGGAGCGCAGCAGCGGGTCGGCCTGGACCTCGGGCACCACGCCCCAGCCGAGGCCCGCCGCAACGGCCTCGACGAAGCCGTCCGAGGTGGGCACGAAGTGCCGTACGGGGCTCGCGCCGCCCCTGCCGCGCCGCAGTCGGCGGACGAAACCGTCCTGGAGGTCGTCCCGCCGGTCGAAGACGACGACCGGCGCGTCCGCGAGCGTCTCCCGCAGCGGTCCGTCGAGATGCCGCTCGGCGAAGTCCGGGCGGGCCACGGCGACGTAGCGCATCGTGCCGAGCGCGCGCACGGAACACCCCGTCACGGGAACCGACGACGACGTCACCGCCGCCATCACCAGCCCCTCGCGCAGCAGCGCCGCGGTGTGGTCCTGGTCCTCGCGGCGCAGTTCGAAGCAGAGCCGCAGCTTCTCGGGCACGCAGGTGAGCGCCGGCAGGAACCAGGTCGCCAGCGAGTCGGAGTTCACCGCGATCGACACACGGGTCGCCTCCCCGGCACCGCTCATGCCGAGCTCGGCGCGCGCGTCCCGCTCCAGCCGGGCCAGCTGGCGCGCCAGCCGCACCACGACCTCGCCCGACTCCGTCGGCTGCACCGGCTTCGTCCGCATCAGCAGGATCCGTCCGGTGCGCTGCTCCAGGGCCTTCACCCGCTGACTGACCGCCGACGGCGTCACATGCAGGGCGGCCGCCGCCGCCTCGAAGGTGCCCTCGTCCACGACCGCGAGCAGGGTCCGCACCTGGTCGAGAGGAAGCTCCGTCATCACCCGCTCCGTGCCTCAGGGCCATTATGAGAGCTAATGATACTTAAGAATCTTTAGCTACACATTAGGATGCCGCGTCCGTAGCGTCGATGCCATGTCCCACACCCTGACCGCCGCGGCCGCCGGATTCGGCACCGGCCTCTCGCTCATCGTCGCCATCGGCGCCCAGAACGCCTTCGTCCTGCGCCAGGGCGTCCGCCGGGAGGCGGTCCTCGCCGTCGTCGGCATCTGCGCACTGTCCGATGCCCTCCTGATCGCCCTCGGTGTCGGCGGTGTCGGCGCGGTGGTGGTGGCCTGGCCCGGCGCGCTGACCGTGGTGGGCTGGATCGGCGGGGCGTTCCTGCTCGGCTACGGAGCACTCGCCGCCCGCCGCGTGCTCAAGCCCGGGGAGGCGGCCCTGCGTACGGAGGGCGAGGCCGCCGGGTCGCGTCGGCGGGCGGTGCTCACCTGTCTGGCGATGACCTGGCTCAACCCGCACGTCTACCTCGACACCGTGTTCCTGCTCGGCTCCGTCGCCGCCGACCAGGGTCCGCTGCGCTGGACGTTCGGAGTCGGAGCGGCGGCCGCCAGCCTCTGCTGGTTCACCGCGCTCGGTTTCGGGGCCCGGCTGCTCGGCCGCTGGCTGGCCCGGCCCGCCGCCTGGCGGGTGCTGGACGGACTCGTCGCCGCAACCATGATCGTCCTTGGTGTCACGCTCATCGCCGGCAGCTGACCGCTCCGGCGCGAGCGTCCGCACGGGGCTGCGACAGTGATCGCCGGTTCCGCAGGATGACCGATCCCGGCCGCCTTCGTCCCGGAGCCGCGCCGGTACCCCGTCCGGCCCCCTACAGGCCGCCGCTGCGCCGGTGGAGCGAGTACTGCTCCATCAGCTGGCCGCGGGTCATCTCCAGCCGGGACGCGAGGATCTCGGCGACGATCCGCACCAGCGTCATGCCGAGCTGCGGATCCTCCTCGCACAGCTCGAGCACGGGCTGCGCCTCGAACTCGTAGGCGCGTACGGGGCTGAAGGCCACCGCGCCGAAGTCCCACTGGTGCGGCGGGAACAGCCAGGACCAGCCCAGCAGATCGCCCGAGCCGAGAGTGGCGACGGTCACCCGCTGCAGCGACGTCACCTGCTGGTCGAGCGAGACCGCCCCGGAACGGATGACCCAGAAACGGTCGGCCGTGCCACCCGCCTCGAAGATCCGGGTGTCCTCGGGGAAGGACACCTCCCGGCCGAGCGCCATCAGTCGCCCGCGCTGCGGCGGGGGAAGGGCGGTCAGCAGTTTCGTCGCTTTGGTCATGGCGCGGAGCTCCTCGCCGGCGATCGGTCCCGGTGCTGTTCCTATGCCCATTCCAGCCGCTGACGGAGCGCGGAGCACCTCGGCGAACCCTGGAAATTCCGTCCGATCCGGCGGTTGCCGCAACGCGGACATGAAAGAGCCCTGGCTGGACGGGGGAGGCCAGCCAGGGCCGTTAGCGGTGGTGTACGGAGGACGATGAGGTCGACTCCGTCACCACGTATGGATGAACGATAAACCATCACGGGGTGTGGTCCGAACACGGAACCGGGTCCCGTGAGCTGTTTCACTTCGGCCTCACTGCTCCTGTGAGGTCACGACACGGATCGTGTCCAGTTCCGGGTCGCTGGGGTCGGGCAGGTTCATTCCGGAGGCCAGCCCCGAGCGCAGGTACCGCAGCACCGGCTCGGTGAGCCGTTCGCCGGGCAGGACGGCCGGGATGCCCGGTGGGTAGGGCGTGACCATCTCCGCCGCGACCCGGCCGGCCGCCTCGGCCACGGGCACGTTCTCGGCCGGACCGAAGAACGCGTCGCGCGGCAGACGATCCTGCACCATCCGGAGCCCGGACGGCGACGGCACCTCCACCTGCGGGGCGGGCCCCAGGTCGGGCGCGGCGGCCGCGAGGTCCTTGAGCGCGGCGAGCAGTTCGCCGGTGGTCTCGTGGTCGTCGGCGTGGGTGAGCTGTGCGCCGATGCGGCGATGGTCGGCCAGGTGCGTCTCGATGTTGCGGAACCCGCGCAGCCAGTCGGCGGCCTGGTACCCGGTGATGCCGAGCCCGTCCACCTCGATGATCACGGGCAGCGGGTCGAAGTCGTCGGCCTTTCCCCGCCCGCAGAAGTCGGCACGGTCGTTGACGTGCATCCCGTCGATCTCCTCGATGGTGGCCCGGACGTGGGCGGCGAGGTCGAGGGCGGCACCCAGGAGCTCCCACCCGTGCAGCACCATCTGCCGGCGCCAGCCGTCGAGCCCGGCGAGGATCAGCACCGACGGGCTGGTCGTGCCCAGCAGGTCGGCCCGCATCCCGAGCAGGTCGGGTGGCACCAGGTCACCCTGCAGATGGAAGACGGAGCCCTGTTCGAGACCGCTGCCCATCTTGTGGATGCTCGTGACACAGATGTCGGCGCCCGCGTCCATCGCCCAGGACGGCAGCTCCGGGTGGAACGGCAGATGCGCACCCCACGCCTCGTCGACGATCAGCGGAACCGGCCGCCGGTGACAGACCTCCGCGACCGCCCGTAGATCCGCACAAGAGCCGTACGGCGTCGGACTGGTGACCAACGCGCCCTTGGCGTCGGGATGTTCGGCGAACGCCCGGTCGAACGCCGCGGCGGACGGCGGATGCGCGAGATGCCGCTCGGCGTCCCAGCGGGGCTCGACCCACACGGGCTCGATACCGGACAGGATCAGCCCCGACACCACGGACTTGTGCGCGTCCCGCCCGATCAGCAGCCGCTCGTGCGGACCGGCGACGGCCAGCATCGCCGCCTTCACGGACAGGGAACTCCCGCACGTGCTGAAGAACGTGTGCTCGGCGTGGACGGCGTCCGCCATCAACTCCTGGGCACGCTGCAGTACCCGGCCCCGGGTGAGCCGGTCGTCGAGACCGCCCGACGCCAGCACGTCACCGAGGAACACCGCGTCCCCCAGCACCTGGCACACTGCAGGATCGGCGCCCCGAGCCTGCTTGTGCCCGGGCGGCGTGAACGACAACCGCCCGGTGCGCCGGTACTCGGCGAGGGCTTCCAGAACGGGGGCGCGGGTGTGATCGACGGCCATGGCAGCCGGGTTCCCGACATCGCCGACCGCAAATCACCCCGTGCACGACGCCCGCTCAGCCGACCTCGGCGTGCCTGCCGGGGGTGAGGATCTCGTCCAGCACCCTGAGCACCGCCTCGTAGGCCAGCCGTCGTACGGCCGCCTCCCGGGCTCCGTCCGGGTCGTCCGCCGCCAGGGCGTCGCTGCGCGCCCGCCACGCGCGTTCCTCCTGTTCCGCGCAGGCCCTGCCGCGCTGGATGCGCCGCAACAGCTCGTCTGAGTCCACGACGTCGGTCATGCTCTCCGCGTACCCCCGTGTTCCGCTTCGATGGCCGACTGCGCGGGCTTTCGGCGACTTGTTCCGGCTGGTTTGGCGGGCCCCTCAGGGGTGAGCCGAACAGTGTGGGCGGCGCGGCCGGACGAAAGCCCGTTTTCTTCGACTCGGCGGTGTCCTTCCCGGTCGATCAGTCAGGGAGCGAAGACGTGAGCGCGCAGCACTGGACCGAGCCCGCAGGCAGCGCAACGTGCCGTCCGGCCGACGTTCGCCGGGCGGTACGGCATGCGGTGGCGAGTCGTTGCCGGGCCACCGGCATTCCGTGCGACAAGGACGCCCTCGAGGACGCCCTGCTCGTGGCGTCGGAACTGACGTCCAACGCCATCCTGCACGGCGGCGGTGTCACCGACGTCGCCGTCGATGTGGACGGGCGGGAGGTGCGGGTCTCCGTCAGTGACCGCAGCGACCGGCTGCCGGTGGTCACGGCGCCGGTCGACGCGCAGGGGCGGCGCCGGTCAGGGGGCCGTGGCTGGCCGATCGTGTGCCGGCTGGCGCGGGACGTGCGGGTGGCGGGACTGCCCTCGGGCGGCAAACGCATCACCGCCGTAGTCCCCTTGGGCTGACCGGTCTTCGCCGTCGTGGAGTTTGTTCCCGCGGTGGCAGGGCAGACGCATTCTCGTGCTTCGGACCGGAGGCGCGCCAGCGGGGAGCGGTATGCCCTCCGGGTCTCCGGGATCCGGATCGGCGCCCTTCCCGCGGTAGTCCCTGAAGTCCCTGAAAAGACCGTTCAGGAGCGATTCCGCATGCCCATCGACACGTCGACAAGCCGTTCTGGCACGTCCGACCACTCCGCCGCGCACCACCGGCGGTGCCATGACGACGCTCCCGACACCACCCACCTCTTCATCCAACTGCACACCCTGGAGGACGGCCCCGAGCGGGACGCCGTCCGCGATGAACTCGTCAGCGCATGGCTGCCCATGGCCCACCGCATCGCCGGCCGGTTCCGCGACCGCGGTGAATCCCTCGAGGACCTCCGTCAGGTGGCCGCCCTCGGGCTGGTCAAGGCCATCGACCGCTACGACCCGTCCCGGGGCGCCTTCGAGAGCTACGCCGTGCCCACCATCACCGGCGAGGTCAAGCGGCACTTCCGGGACCGGATGTGGGCCCTGCGCGTGCCCCGCCGGGTCCAGGAGCTGCGCAACAAGGTACGGGTCGCCCGCCGGGAACTGGCCCAGAGCCCGGGCTCGCCCGAGCCCACCGTCGCCGACATCGCGGCGCACAGCGGGCTGACCGAGGACGAGGTCTCCACCGGAGTGGAGGCGCTGGAGAGCTTCAGCACCCTCTCGCTCGACGCCGAACTCTCCACCGACGACGAGGGCTACAGCCTCGCCGACACCCTCGGCGCGCCGGACGGCTCGTACGACGTCGTGGTCGACCGCGAGTCGGCCAAGGAGAGTCTGCGCAATCTGCCGGAACGCGAGCGCGCCATCCTCTACATGCGCTTCTTCGAGGACATGACGCAGAGCCGTATCGCCGACCAGCTGGGCATCTCCCAGATGCATGTCTCACGCCTGATCAGCCGAAGCTGCGCCCGGGTGCGCAACGAGGCCCTCGGGCACAGGAAGGCCCGACGCAGGACCCGGAACCGCTCGGCGGCGGCCTGACCCGACGCGTCGCCGGCCGGGCGACCGCGAGGCAACGGCGGCGGGCCGTCACCCCGCCGCCGTGTCCTTCCCCTCGAGGTGCGCCCGGACCTGCTCCGGCGTCAGATACAAGTCGCTGTACACGAAGTCCTTGAGCTTGGCGGACCGGTGGGCCGTGAGACCGGTGCGGACGAAATCGTCGCCTGCCACCGCGTTGAGCAGCCAGTTGGTCATGACGCGGGTCTTGGCGACGTTGGTGCGCAGTGCCGACCAGTGGTAGCCGCGGGCGACGGCCTGGGCGGGCAGGCCGCGCAGTTCGACGCCGAGCGGTTTGGAGACCGCGTCGCGGCCGCCGAGGTCGACGACCAGGCCCAGGTCCTTGTGGACGTACGGCTGCATCGGTTCGCCCCGCAGCGTCGCGATGACGTTGTCGGCGACCTTCCTGCCCTGGCGCATGGCGTGCTGGGCCGTGGGCGGACAGATCGCGCCCTCCTCGCCCTTGGCCTTGTCGGGCACCGCGGCGGCGTCGCCGAGCGCGAACACGCCGTCGTGTCCCGGCAGGCTCATCTCGGCGGTGACGGCCAGCCGCCCGCGCACCGTCTCCGCGCCGAGCGTGGCGATCAGCGGGCTCGCGACGACGCCCGCCGTCCAGATCAGCGTGTGGGTGGGGACCACCCGCCCGTTGGTGAAGGTCACCTCCTCCGGGCCCGCCTTGGCGATCGAGACGCCGAGGGAGATGTCGATGCCGCGCCCGCGCAGCACTTCCTGCGCACTGCGGCCGAGCTTCTCGCCCAGCTCGGGCATCAGCTTGGGGGCGATGTCGATCAGGTGCCACTTGATCAGGTGCGGATCCAGCCGGGGGTAGCGCTTGACGGCGTTGTGGGTGAGGCGCTGCAGGCAGGCGGCCGTCTCGGTGCCCGCGTAACCGCCGCCGACGACCACGAACTGCAGCCGGGAGGCGCGCTCGGCGGGGTCATGGCTGGCGTCGGCGAGGTCGAGCTGGGAGATGACGTGGTCGCGGATGTAGGCGGCCTCGGCGAGCGACTTCATGCCGAAGGCGTTGTCGACGAGCCCGGGGATGTCGAACGTCCGGGTGACGCTCCCGGGAGCCAGCACGATGTAGTCGTACGGCTCGTCGACGAGCTCGTCCGTGACGGTGCGGATGACGCAGACCTTGGCCTTCAGGTCCACGCCGATCGCTCCGCCCGGGATGATCCGCGTGCGGTACTTCCGGCTGCGGCGCAGGGACAGGGCGATGGACTGGGGGGTCAGCACCCCGGAGGCGACCTGGGGCAGCAACGGCAGATAGAGCTGGTAGGCGAACGGTGTCACCAGGGTGACGGCGGCCTCGTCGGGGGAGAGCCGGCGTTCCAGGCGCCGTACGCACTCCACTCCCGCGAAGCCCGCGCCCACCACCAGGATCCTGGGTCGTGTCACGATGTCCATCCCTTCCGCGGTTCCGGGGCGGTCTGCCTCGACGCCGTGCGCGTGCCCCCGGAGCGTGGCTTCGCACCTCATCGATCCCACCGTGCCTTCAGCCGCTGCGCCAGTCGGGCGCGGCAGCAGACGAACGGCTGGAGACCAGCATGCCCGTTCGGACCGTGCATCGCGCCGGGCGGAGGCTCACCAGGGCAGGAACGCGTGCACGTCCTTGCCCTGGTCGGCGGTCACCACACTGACCTGGTCGCACAGCGCATGGATCAGATGCCAGCCGATGCCTCCGCCGCCCCGGCTCGGACGGAACGGACGCGGAGCGGGCCGTGTGGTGCTGGTGTCGTGCAGGGTGACATGCACTCCGTCGTAGGTGCGGCGCATCCGCAACTGGAACGGACCCGGGGCGTACTGGACCGCGTTGGCGGCCAGCTCGGTGACCACCAGCAGGACGTCGTCCCACTGCTCGCGGGAGGTCGGCGGCACGACGCGCGCGAGGTCGCTCAGGAACCTCTCCGCGGCCAGGCGCGCACCCGTGACGTCGTGCGGCCCACCCGCGAAGCCCGTCGTGCGGCTCGGGATGCCCTGGGCAGCCAGTGTGTCGTCCCAACGCGGCTCGGTTGCCATGTCGCCTTTCCAGCCCTTCCCGTTCCAGGGCTGTCCCCGTGTCTCCTGCGCCCCCAGTTCTGCGGGTTCCCGGGGGCGCCGACCCTACGCGTCCGGCGGCGGGCCGGTCGGCGAGCTCATCGGAAGACGTTGTCCGAGTCGTCGTCCAAGCCGTCCGAGCCCGACAGATCGTCCGCCGCGCCCAGCCGGGGCGGTCGCGAGCGCGCCTGGTACATCGCGTCGATCTCCACCGCGTAGCGCTGCACGATCGCGTCCCTGCGCAGCTTCATCGAGGGCGTCAGCAGCCCGTTCGCCACGTCGAACGGCTCCGGCAGCACGCGGAACACCCGGATGGACTCCGAGCGCGACACCGTGCTGTTCGCCGCGGCGACCGCCCGCGCGACCTCCTCGCGCAGCGCGTTCTCCTCCCGGGCCTCCCGCAACGGTGTGTCGCCCTGCATGATCAGCCCCGCCCGCCAGTGCACGAGGAACTCCGGGTCCAGGGTGATCAGGGCCCCCACGCACGGACGGTTGTCGCCCACGACGACCGCCTGGTGGATGAGCGGATGCATCCGCAGCCGCTGCTCCAGCGCCCCCGGCGCGACACTCTTGCCGCTGCTGGTGATGATGACGTCCTTCTTGCGGCCGGTGATCGTCAGATAGCCCTCGGAGTCCAGCCGCCCGAGGTCGCCGGTGGCCAGCCAGCCGTTCCCCAGTGCGGCCACCGTCGTGGCCGGGTCGTTGACGTAGCCCTGGAACACCGACGGCCCGCGCACCAGGATCTCCCCGTCCGCGGCCACCTCGATCTCCATGCCCGGCAGCGCCTGCCCGACGGTGCCCGACTTCTCCCGGCCCAGCGGCTGCATGGTGACCGCGGCGCCGGTCTCGGTCAGCCCGTACCCGTCGTGCACGTACATGCCGATGCCCTCGTAGAAGAGGGACAGTTCACGGCTGAGCGGCGAGCCTCCCGACGTCCCCCGGACCACCCTTCCGCCCAGCGCGGCCCGCAGCCTGCGGTACACCGCCCGCTCGTACAGCGCGTGCTGCAGCCGTAGATCCAGACCGGGTCCCGACCCCCGGCCCAGCCGCTGCCGCTCGGTGGCCGCGGCGAAGTCCCGGGCGGTCTCCGCGGCCCGCTCGAACAGCGCGCCGCGGCCCCCCTGCTGGGCCGTCCGAAGGAAGTTCTTGTAGATCTTCTCGAAGACCGACGGTACGGCGTAGAAGTACGTCGGCCGGAACGAGCGCAGCGCCGACGACAGCGACTGAGGGCTCACATCGGGTTCATGGCCCATCAGCAGGCCCCCGCGGACGCACAGGCCCTGGATCATCAGGCCGTACACGTGGGAGAAGGGGAGGAAGGCGAGGACCCGCCCCTGCTCCCCGGGAGGTGCCGCCGTGTGGCCCCAGCCCGCGAGGAGGGTGTCGCAGGGGCTGGCCAGGTTCCGATGGCTCAGCGCACAGCCCAGCTGACGGCCCGACGTGCCCGAGGTGTAGGCGATCACCGCGGTGGAGTCCGGAAGCACGATCCGGCGCAGCGAGTCGACCGTCGCCGACGGGATGAACTGGCCGCGTGCGGCAAGCTCCTCCAGAGCGCCCGCGTCCAGCTGCCACACCTGCCGCAGGGACCCGAGCGTCGCACACACGGAGCCGACCGTCATCACGCCCTGCTCGTCCTCGACCACCACGGCCACACAGCCCGCGTCCCGGAGGATCCACTCGACCTGATCGCGCGACGACGTCGGATAGATCGGCACGACCTCCGCGCCCACCGCCCACAGGGCGTAACTGAGCACCGTCCACTCGTAACGGGTCCGGGCCATGATCGCCACGCGGTGGCCCGGGGAGATGCCGGACGCGACCAGACCCTTGGCCAGATCGACCACTTCGTCCCGCAGTTCGATCGCGGTGACCTCCTCCCAGACAGTGGAGGCGGCGTCGGGGCGGCGGGCGATCAGCGGCAGGGTCGGATTGCGGGCCGCCGTCTCGAAGAGGCTGTCGGCGAGCCCGCCGGTCAGTGGCGAAACGCTCGGGGGAGCGAGGGCGAAGTCGCGCATGCGCTGCTCCTGATGTGTACGGGCTGTGACCCCGCCGACGAGAACTGTTATCGACGGTGGTCGAATCTAGCCCAGGTGAGACCGGTTCGTGCCAGGAACGGAGAACTGAAGCCGTCCTGATGATCTCGGCGTGTCCGGGGGACTCGGGGGACATGAGTCACACCAATCCCGATCCGGAGCCCGAGCGCACGACAGGCCTGGAACCGGGCGGCGGCGTACCCCCAGGGGAAACCCCACCCGCGGAGAGCAGCCTGCCCGGCGCGGGACCCCGGGAGACGCACAACCCGACCAAGGGCTGGGCCAAGGGCCCGCTCACACTGATCATCGTTCTCGTCGTGCTGGTCGCAGCCTTCTTCCTGGCGTACGGCCTGGTACTGATGTTGTAGGAGCCTGTCACATCTGCGTGTGGCGTACGCACTCGACGACGACGTCCCGCAGGCTGCCCGTCCGCTTCAGCAGCTCGCGCTGCACCCGGGCGCCGTTGCCGCGCCGCAGCAGCCTGTCGCAGGACTCCCGCACCCGGTCGAGGTCCCCGCTGTCGGCGAGCGCCTCCCCGACGTGTTCCAGCAGCGCCCGTACGACCGTCTCGGCGGGCGCCGGCCGCATCACCGCCGGGTGGAGCAGCACCTCCGTCAGCCCCGAGCGGGCGGCCCGCCAGGCGGCCAGCCGCAGCAGGCTCACGCTGTGATCGGCCGGTTCCCGGCCGGCCCGCCACTCGCGCGCCGCCGTCTCCACGAGCCCTCGGGCGAGGGTCGCGACGAGGACGGCGGTCTCCGCGTGCAGACAGACGTCCGCGACCCGGATCTCGACGGTGGGGTAGTTCCGGGACAGGCGGGCGTCGAAGTAGGCCATCGCCTCGTCGAGGATGGTTCCGGTGGCCAGCATGTCCGCGACCCGCTGGTGATACCGCTGTGCCGAGCCGAAGATCTCGGTCGGTCCGGCCGACGGCCAGCGCTGCCAGACCCGGCTGCGATAACTGCTGTAGCTGGTGTCCGTGCCCTGCCAGAAAGGGGAGTTGGCGCTCAGCGCCGACAGCACCGCGAGCCAGGGCCGCACCCGGTCGACGACCGCGACGCCCTCCTCGTCGGACTCGACGCAGACATGGACGTGGCAGCCGAGCACAAGCTGCTCCTGGGTGGCGATCCCGTACTGCTCCTCCATCCACTGGTAGCGGCGGTGGGTGCCGACGGCGGGGCTGACCGGCAGCGGCGACGTGGCGAGCGCCGCGACCGTGCACCCGATCTTCCCGGCGTGCCGGGCTGCCTCCTCGCGGCAGCGGACGATCTCCGCGCCCAGGTCGCCCATGTCCGACTGCGGGTGGGTGGCGAACTCCAGCATCTGCTCATGGAGTTCCTTCTCGAACACGTCCTGGTCCACATCGTCCTGAGCGACCCGGGCGAGCACCGCGCCGGACCGGGCCCGCGGCTCTCCGGTCTCCGGGTCCACCAGGAGGAGCTCCTCCTCCACTCCGACCGTGCGCACGTCAAGCGGCCCTTCGACGACCCTCTACGACCACGGGGGACATCCCGTCGTATGTCCCCGACTGCCCCCGGAAGGCCGCCCGGACACCTGTACGCCCGGAAACCGCCCCGTCAGGACGGCCGCAGCCAGACCGTGGCCAGCGGCGGCAGGGTCAGGCGGACGCTCGCCGGACGGCCGTGCGAGCCCTCCGCCTCCGCCTTGACCGGGTCGGGCCGGGTGATGTCGCTGCCGCCGTAGCGGGCGGCGTCGGTGTTGAGGATCTCCTGCCAGGCGGGGACGTCGCCGGGGACGCCGAGTCGGTGGTCGTGGCGGACGACCGGGGAGAAGTTCGACACCGCCAGCAGGGGCGTGCCCGCGGCGTCGTACCGCAGGAACGCGAAGACGTTGTCGTCGGCCGCCTCGCACTCCACCCACTGGAAACCGGCCGGGTCGGTGTCGCGCTGCCAGAGGGCCGGGATACGCAGGTAGTGCGCGTTGAGGTCGCGGACCAGGTCCTGGATCCCGCGGTGATCACCCGCGGCGCAGTAGTCCGGGTCGAGGAGCCACCACTCCGGACCGTGCGCCTCGGACCATTCCCCGCCCTGGGCGAACTCCTGGCCCATGAAGAGCAGTTGCTTGCCCGGATGGGCCCACATGAAGCCGAGATACGCCCGGTGGTTGGCGCGCCGCTGCCACCAGTCGCCGGGCATCTTCGACACCAGGGCCTGCTTGCCGTGGACGACCTCGTCGTGCGAGATGGGCAGCACGTAGTTCTCGCTGTAGGCGTAGATCATCGAGAAGGTCATCTCGTGGTGGTGGTACTTGCGGTGGACCGGCTCCTTGCTCATGTACTGCAGCGAGTCGTGCATCCAGCCCATGTTCCACTTCAGCCCGAAGCCCAGTCCGCCGCTGTCGGTCGGCCGGGTCACCCCGCCCCAGGCGGTGGACTCCTCCGCGATCGTCACCACGCCCGGCGCCCGCCGGTACACGGTCGCGTTCATCTCCTGCAGGAACGCCATCGCGTCCAGGTCCTCCCGCCCGCCGTGCTCGTTCGGCGACCACTGGCCGGGCTCGCGCGAGTAGTCGAGGTAGAGCATCGAGGCCACGGCGTCCACCCGCAGCCCGTCGATATGGAACTCCTCGCACCAGTACACGGCGTTGGCGACCAGGAAGTTGCGCACCTCGGTCCGCCCGAAGTCGAACTCGTACGTCCCCCAGTCCGGATGCTCGGCCCGCTGCGCGTTCCCCGGCTCGTACAGCGGATCCCCGTCGAACCGGGCCAGCGCCCAGTCGTCCTTCGGGAAGTGCGCCGGAACCCAGTCCATGATCACGCCGATGCCCGCCCGGTGCAGGGAGTCGACGAAGAACCGGAAGTCGTCCGGTGTGCCGAGGCGAGCCGTCGGGGCGTAGAAGCCGGTGACCTGGTAACCCCAGGAGCCGCCGAAGGGGTGCTCGGCGACCGGCATCAGCTCGACATGCGTGAAGCCGAGGTCCTTGACGTACGGCGGCAGCTGCTCGGCGAGTTCACGGTACGTAAGGCCCGGCCGCCAGGACGGGAGGTGGACCTCGTAGACGGAGAACGGCGCCTCGTGGACCGGGGTGTCCGCGCGATGGGCCAGCCATTCCTGGTCGCCCCACTCGTAGTGCGAGGCCGTCACGACGGACGCGGTCGCGGGCGGCACCTCGGTGCGGCGCGCCATCGGGTCGGCTTTCAGGAACCGGCCGCCGTACCGGGACGTGATCTCGAACTTGTAGCGGGTGCCCTCGCCGATGCCCGGCAGGAAAAGCTCCCACACACCCGACGCGCCCATCGACCGCATCGGGTACGCCGTCCCGTCCCAGCAGCAGAAGTCCCCGGTGACGCGGACGCCGCGGGCGTTGGGCGCCCACACGGTGAAGCGGGTGCCGGCGACGCCCTGATGGGTCATCGGCTCGGCGCCGAGAGCCTGCCACAACTGCTCGTGCCGACCCTCCCTGATCAGATGCAGATCGAGCTCGCCCAGGGCGGGCAGGAAGCGGTACGGGTCATGGACCTCGTGCTCGGCGTCCTCGTACGCCACCAGAAGCGTGTAGTCGGGGATCGTCTCCGTCGGCAGTACGCCGGAGAAGAGGCCGTCGCCCTCCGATACGAGGCCGATGCGCTTGCCGTCGACCAGCACGCTCACCGCGCGGGCGAACGGCCGCAGCGCCCGCACGGCGATCCCGCCGGGGACGTGGTGCGCGCCGAGCAGGGCGTGCGGGTCGTGGTGGGAGCCGGCCAGCAGGCGCTCCCGGTCGGCCGGATCCAGGGGCGGGGCACTTCCACCCGCCTTCCGTGCGGACGGGAGCGGGCCCGAGGGCTCCGGGATCGAGATGTCGCGCAGCGCCACGGCTTCAGTCTCCTCTCACGGCGAGTCGTTCGATCGCCGCCATCGGTACGGGGAGCCAGTCCGGACGGTGCCTGGCTTCGTAGAGCACCTCGTAAACGGCCCGGTCGGTCTCGTAGGCCCGGAGCAGGCCGTGCTTCTTGCGCGGGTCCCAGCCGGCCCGGGCGGCATAGCCCGCGCAGTAGGCCTCCCGGCACCGGCGCGCCCACCGCGGACGCCACGGGCGGCGCTGGCGGGCCGCGTAGTCGAAGGAACGCAGCATCCCCGCGATGTCCCGGACGGGCGACTGGGCGCTGCGCCGCTCGGCGAGCGGGCGGGACGGTTCGCCCTCGAAGTCGATGACGAACCACTCACGGCCCGCGCGCAACACCTGCCCCAGGTGCAGATCGCCGTGGATCCGCTGGGCGGGCGGCCCCGGATCACAGGTCAGCAGCGCACTGAACGCCGACCGCAGCCCGGGCACGAACGGCCGCAGCCCCGGGACGCTGTGCGCAGCCTCGTCCAGCCGGTCGGTCATCGCAGCCGCCGTACGGCCGTTCTCGCAGAGCCCGCCGGACGGGAAGGCCGCGGCCAGCGCGAGGTGCACCTCCGCGGTGGCCCGGCCCAGCTCACGGGCCTGGGCGGTGAAGTCGTCGCCGGTGCCGAGCGCATGCAGGGCCAGCGTCCAGCCGTCGGAGGCGTCCGGCAGGAAGGGCTGCAGCACACCGAGCGTCGCCTTCTGCGGCTGGGTCGTCCGGAACCAGGCCACGGGAGCCGGGACCCGGTCGCAGCCCTGCCCGGCCAGTGCGCCCGGCACCTCCAGGTCGGGGTTGACGCCGGGCTGGATACGCCGGAAGACCTTCAGGATGAACTCGTCGCCGTACACCAGTGAGGAGTTCGACTGTTCGGCGTCCAGCACGCGGGGCACCAGACCGGCCGGGACCGGCTTGGCCGGGTCGGCCTCGAAGCGCAGGGGCCCCGCTGTGCCGGGGTGCCGCAGCCGCTCCAGGAGCAGTTGCGCGGTCCGCGGGTCCTGCAGGGCGTCGTAGACCGTCATGTCGGCCAGCGGGCCCTGGTGGGCGCGGCCGATCCGGGCCCGGCCGAGGCGTGGTGAGGCGTGCTCGCGGATCCCGAGGAGCAGCTGGTAGCAGTCGCCGGGCGGGGGAGTGCCGCCGGGGGCGGGCACCCCCGCGAGACCGGCCTGGCCGCCCGTGTGACCGGCGTGCACCAGAAGATGCAGACAGCCCGGGAACAGCTCTGTCAGCGACAGCAGGCGCAGGTCGGTGACGGGCCGGTCCTTGCCGGCGAACCAGCGCTGCCGGGGCAGCCATTCGCGCAGCAGCCCGTCCAGCGAGGCCATGGACTGCGTGAGCTCATACCTGCTCGGGCGGAGAGTTGCGGTCTTCGTCATGGTGACGCCTCCTTTCGTCGGCGCACTCTCACAGCCGTCTGCCGATGCGAGATGAGACGCGGACGAGCCGGAACCAGTAGAAGCCGTGGCCCCCCAGGGTCAGCAGGTACGGCAGTTCGCCGATGGCGGGGAAACGGACCCCGCCGAACAGCTCGACCGGATGGCGGCCGCTGAACTGGCGCAGGTCCAGCTCGGTCGGCTGGGCGAAACGGGCGAAGTTGCTCACACACAGCACCAGGTCGTCCTCGTACTCCCGCAGGAACGCCAGTACGGCCGGGTTGGAGGACTGGAGTTCGGTGTACGAGCCGAGGCCGAAGGCGGGGTTCTGTTTGCGGATCTCGATCATCCGGCGGGTCCAGTGCAGCAGCGACGACGGCGACGCCATGGACGCCTCGACGTTGGTGACCTGGTAGCCGTAGACCGGATCCATGATCGTGGGCAGGTAGAGGCGGCCCGGATCGCAGGACGAGAAACCGGCGTTGCGGTCCGGGGTCCACTGCATCGGGGTGCGGACCGCGTCGCGGTCGCCGAGCCAGATGTTGTCGCCCATGCCGATCTCGTCGCCGTAGTACAGGATCGGGCTGCCCGGCAGCGACAGCAGCAGGGCGGCGAACAGTTCGATCGTGTGGCGGTCGTTGTCCAGCAGCGGGGCGAGTCGGCGGCGGATGCCGATGTTGGCGCGCATACGCGGGTCCTTGGCGTACTCCGAGTACATGTAGTCGCGCTCTTCGTCGGTGACCATCTCCAGCGTGAGCTCGTCGTGGTTGCGCAGGAAGATGCCCCACTGGCAGCCGGACGGGATGGCCGGGGTCTTGGCCAGGATCTCCGAGACCGGGTAGCGGGACTCCCGGCGGACGGCCATGAAGATCCGCGGCATGACCGGGAAGTGGAACGCCATATGGCATTCGTCGCCGCCGGCGCGGAAGTCGCCGAAGTAGTCGACCACGTCCTCGGGCCACTGGTTGGCCTCCGCCAGCAGGACCGTGTCCGGGTACAGCGCGTCGATCTCGCGGCGGACCCGTCTGAGGAACTCGTGGGTGGCCGGCAGGTTCTCGCAGTTGGTGCCCTCCTCGGCGTACAGGTAGGGCACCGCGTCCAGCCGGTAGCCGTCGATGCCCAGGTCCAGCCAGAAGCGGAGAGCGGCCAGGATCTCCTCCTGCACGGCCGGGTTCTCGTAGTTGAGGTCCGGCTGGTGGGAGAAGAACCGGTGGAAGAAGTACTGGCCGCGGACCGGGTCGAAGGTCCAGTTGGAGACTTCCGTGTCGACGAAGATGATGCGGGCGTCCTGGTACTGCTTGTCGTCGTCGGCCCACATGTAGTAGTCGCCGTAGGGGCCGTCGGGGTTGCTCCTCGACTCCTGGAACCACGGGTGCTGGTCGCTGGTGTGGTTCATGACGAAGTCGATGATGACGCGCATACCGCGCTGGTGGGCGGCGTCGACGAACTCCACGAAGTCGGCCAGGTCGCCGAAGTCGGGCAGCACGGCGGTGTAGTCGGAGACGTCGTAACCGCCGTCGCGCAGCGGCGACTTGAAGAACGGCGGGAGCCACAGGCAGTCCACGCCGAGCCACTGCAGATAGTCGAGCTTGGCGGTCAGGCCCTTGAGGTCGCCGATGCCGTCGCCGTTGCTGTCCTGGAAGGAGCGGACCAGGACCTCGTAGAAGACGGCGCGCTTGAACCACTCCGGGTCACGGTCCTTGGCGGGCGTGTCCTCGAAAGTGTCCGGGACGGGCTCGTTGACAGTCATGACGCTGCTGGCCCTCCGTTCTGCGGCGCGGCGGGCGACCGCTGGACGTGGAACACGTGGGCCGGGGCCCTGCCGGGTTCCAGGCGCACATAGTTGGCCCTGCCCCAGTGATAGGTCTCGCCGGTGAGCTCGTCGCGCACCGGCACCGACTCGTGCCGGTCCAGGCCGAGTTGCGGCATGTCCAACGAGACCGTGGCCTCCTGGGTGTGGTGAGGGTCGAGGTTCGCGACCACCAGAACGATGTCGGTGCCCGTGCGTTTGCTGTACGCGATGAGTGCGTCGTTGTCGGTCCGGTGGAAGCGGAGGTTTCTGAGCCGGCGGAGCGCTGGGTGCTCCCTGCGGATGGTGTTGAGCTTGGTGATGAGGGGGGTGATGGTGCGTCCCTCGCGTTCGGCGGTCTCCCAGTCGCGGGGCTTGAGCTGGTACTTCTCCGA